>CAUUIE010000008.1:0-30847 GCA_963545065.1 uncultured Treponema sp. | reverse complement strand
CAGAGATTGAAAGGTTCCCAGAAATTATAAACACTCACTTTTATCTTATGATTCCTGAAGGCACTCTTACAGGAGATGCCAAAATGAAGCTTTTGAAATGGTTTAAAGGCTATGTTTATAAACCAATTAAAAGACGTGTAATTTTTAACTTATTAAATGATATATATAGGAGCAACTTTGAAAAAAATGATGGGATAGATGAAATTGTTGAACTTGAATCAATAAAAGTAGAATATAAAGATATATTACCATCCTCTATTCCTGTAAAAGAGGTATCTTTACAACAAAATAATAAGGATAATGCAGAGAAAAACAAAAAAATATTAGTAGTTGATGATCATCCAGTGAATAAGCAACTTTTAAAAATGGTTTTGGAAAAAATGGGATATGTTGTGAGTACTGCAGAAGACGGAATGGAAGCATTGAATAAGGTTAAAAATGAAGAATTTGATCTTATATTTATGGATGTGCAAATGCCTATTTTAGATGGTTATGAAGCAAGTAAAAAGATAAGAGAAATGAATATTCTCTCCCCCATCATTGCATGTACTGCAGGATTACAAGAAAATGAGAAAGAAATTGCTCTTTCTTTTGGTATGAATGACATTCTTTCTAAGCCTTTTACAAAAGAAGAGTTACAAAAAGTGCTTTCAAAATTCTTTTAATTTTTTTATATTTTTTTTCTTAGATGGAGAAAGTTTTATACCAATAAACCTTACGCGCTTTTTGGTAAGTTTTATTGACCTCGTAAAAACCTTTTCTTTTTCCCAATGACAGTGAGGATATATCTCTTCGTTTTTGTTTATTTTGTATAATGTTTGGTGTGTCCAAATATATCTTATTAAAATAACAAAAAGAAATAATGGTAGCCAATCTTTAAAAAGTGCATATGGTGTTGTTTTATGAGAATATATGGGCACTGTCACATGTAAATAACCTTCCTTAAAAAGTGGAAGAGACGAGATTATGTTTCCTTTAGGAGTTACTACACAAGTGAAGCCTGCATTTGTAGAGCGCACTAAGGATGTACGTAGCTCTATTGCTCTAAAATATGCTATTGCAAAATGTTGATATTCTGCACTATCTGTTTTGGACCATGAATCATTTGTTAAATTAAGTAATAGGTCACTACCCTTGTTGTGTAAAGATGCACAAAGGGATGGGAAAGCATCTTCATAACAAATTGGAGAGGTAAAATATATTTCTTTTCCTTCTTTATTTTTTATATTAAATAGTTTATACACACTGCCTTGAGCCCACCCTGAACTAAAGCCTACAATTTTGTCAAATATTTTTTGCACTAATGGATAATCTATAAAAGGTATAAATTCTGCAAATGGAACTAATTGCATTTTTGAATAATATCCTAACACTTCACCATTTTTATCAATTAAACATACGCCATTAAAAGTTTTATTATGGTCATCATGTCCATGTATTGGAGTGCCTACAAATATAGGACAATCTATTTCTTTTAGAAATGAAATAAAAGGGTCTTCTTGAGGTAGTGTTTTATATATTTCTTTATATTCTTCGTATGCAATTGAAAGAGAAGATTCACTCCAAACCACAAGGTCAACATCTTTTGATTTTTTTAATCCTTCCCTTGTTAGATTTTGCCCTACTTCAATACTTTTGTTTAAAGATTCATTCCATGGGTCAACATTTTGTTGAACTAATAATAAGGAAATGTTTTTTTCAGATGTTTCAGAATTTGAAAGAGCAAAAAAACCATAAATGTTTATTATAAAAATTAAAAACAAAGTTATAAAAATTGGAACTACAAGTGGTCTTGACTCTATTTTATTGCACTTATTTTTCTTAAAACCATTTGTGAAACTTAACAAGGCCAAAATAACTTCAGTTTCTATAGCTCCAATTAATGCCATCATATAAGAAATGCCCCAAACACCTGTTACATCTATAAATTGAATGAAATGTTTTAAGGAAAGTGTTGTCATGGCTATAGTGCCCCAAGGATAGGCTGTAAAACCACTAGATTTAAAATATTCCCACATTGTAAGGGTTAGAGCAAAGAGAAATGGTCTATGTTTTATATTGCTTGAAGAAAAAATATAATGAAAAAAAACGCCAAAAGGGAGTGCTAAAACAAAATAAGCAACAGTTGAAGCTCCTAGTGTAAAGATAGCAAAATCTTGAAAGTTTATAAGCCAAAAACTAGAAAAAAGGTGAGTGAAAGTTACAAAAAATGAATAAATAAGAGCTGTTTTTAGCCTCGAATTACTAATAAAAAAGACATAGTATAATGGAATAAAACATAAAAAGCCTGCAATTGCATTTCCAAAATGAAAAATTTCATTTGGAATGCCCATCGCAAATAAAAAAGCTGATAGTAATGTAACAATTAGCGAAGATAAAAAAGTCATAATTGAATAAATAGTAATTCTAAACATATTTGTTGAAATTTTTCAATATATAAGCTATCATATAAACATGCATAAAATTGTGAATTTTCATGTTAACGAATATGGAGATGAACCTCTTTCATGTGTTTGTGTGCCAGGACGTTTTCATTTACTAGGAGAACATACTTGGTTTGCACATGGCAACACTCTTTCAATGGCAATAAATTATAATTTATATCTATGTATATCAAAAAGGCAAGATAATAATTTTAGATTTTATTCACTTTCTTTAAATGAACGTCGTCGTGTTTCTGCTGTGAATTTAAAATATAAAAAAGAAGATAGGTGGGCTAATTCTTTAAAAGCTATTATAGCTTCTTTTTTTGATTATGGGTATGAAATACCAGGTCTTAATTTTACAATTCTTTCTGAAATCCCTCCTAATGCAGGGCTTGGCACTCCTAATGCACTTAAAGTTGCAACAGCTTTAGCCATTAGTAAATTAATCTCTGGTTCTTTAGATAATATAGAAGTGCTAAAAATAGTAGAACATGCTAATTCACAATATTTAAACACACATCCACACACAGCAGACATTTTATGTGTACTTCACACTAAAGAAGGAGAATGTGTAAAAATTGATAATAAACGAAAGTTAGTAAGTTTATATCCTTTCAATGTTGAAGGGCATTCAATTATTTTAACTGATTCCTGTGTTCCTCGCTCTGTTGTTAGAGAAGAGCTTAGTACTAGAATGAGAGAATGCCTTCTTGCATATGAGGCTGTTAAAAAAAATGCTGATATGCCTAAAAATACTGATTTAACAGAATCTTTCCTAAAAGAAATAGACATAAGTGAGGCAGTAAGGCGAAGAGTAACCTATATAATAAGGGAGTCACAAAGTGTTGATGATGCTGTGGAAGCAATTAAAAAAGGAGATAAAGTGGCTCTTTCTCGTATATTGATTAGATCTCACGAAGGTTTAAGAGACCGTTTTGAAATCTCTTGCCCTGAATTAGATTGGCTTGTAAAAAGAGCATTAGAGTTTATAGAGCCTATTCCTTCCAGTTTAATTTGTGCTCGCATGACAGGTAAGGGTTTTGGCGGATGTATTTATTCAATCTTAAAAACAGAAGATGTCCCTTCATATAAAGAAAAGTTAGCAGATTATGAAAGGATTTTTGGATTTACTCCACTTTTTTATGAGGTAAAACCCTCTCAAGGAGCTTCGGTAATAGTATAAAAATTAAGTAAACTCTTTTTAAACAATTTGAAATTGTATATATCTTTGCCGATAAAAATCAAACATCTTTTTTATGATGTTTTTAAACATTAATATAGATGTTTTTTTGAAATCATTATATTATAATTTAAGTGTTGCATAGGGTGGCATGGGAATGTGACAGTTTTTAAGGATTTAATAAAACTAATGAAAGATTTGCAATACTATAAAAAAGCAAAAAAGGCTGATACACATAATCATTTAAATCTCAGCATGTCGTATTACCGTTATAAGAAATGGGCTGGTTTTTCTATACCACACTTTCCTAGAAAATTAAATGGTCTTGGAGAGATGCACGAAATTATAAGTGAATATACACGTCCTCGCTGTAAAACTAAAGATGATGTAGTCCAACTTATAGAAATGTCTATTAAAAGTGCAATTTCAGATAACATAGTGTTACTAGAAGGCTCTATTGATATTAACTTTATAAGACACTTTAATGAAGACATGGATGATTTCCTTTTAGCAGTAGATACTGTTGTAAAAAAGCATAAAGAAAAAATAGAAGTTGTGCCAGAGCTTGGCGTTCCTAAAACTCTAGATAGAGATTTTTTAAAAAAATGGGTTATTCCTTTAATTTCTAGTGGAGTTTTTAAAAATATTGATTTATATGGTCCAGAAGTATCTGAGGGAATAGAAGATTTTGTATATATTTTTGAAGCTGCAGGGAAATATGGGTTAAAGAAAAAGGCTCATGTTGGAGAGTTTTCTAATGCAATGTCTGTAAAAAAGTTTGTAGAGTGTTTTTCACTTGATGAAGTGCAACACGGAATAGGGGCCGCAAGTGATGATAGTGTTTTACAATTTTTAAAAGATAAAAAAATTAGATGTAATGTGTGTCCTGCAAGTAATGTAGGATTAGGTGCTGTTAAAAGTTTAAAAGAGCATCCAATTGCTAAAATGATGAGGGCAGGAGTTACAGTTTCTCTTGGCACCGATGATTTAATGTTTTTTGGTAAAACTAATAGTGTGCAATTATATGAATTGGTGAAAGAAAACGTAATAACAGAAGAAGAGGCAGATAGGTTAATAAATATTAGGTAGTTAAGTTTATTTATAGTGATTAAAGTTTGTTGTTTTCTACTTCACATAGTAGTCCTTAATATGTTAGAATGAAGAAAGTCATTCTAATGTGTTTTTAAATTATTGAGGAGCTTTGTAGTGTCTAGCACACGTGGATATAAAAAAATAGAAAATATTATTGTTCGCTTTGTCTTGAATTTATTTAAAGGTATGTTTTTAGTAATAAAATTACTTTTTGTAAATATTTTCAGAATAGGTAGCAAGCGACTTACTATTATGGTAGTTCCACATTCTCAAAAAGCAACATTTAATTTTCAAACAAATGTTTTTTCAATCTTATTTACATTTGTTATAGTTATTTCCCTTGTATCATCATTTATATATTTTTCCATTGCCACTGCCTCGCAAGCTAGAAAACTTAAAATATTAAAGGAAGAGGCAATAAAAACACAGGCTAGTTTGGACTCGTTAAAAAATGAAACTAGTAATCTTGTAAAGAATGCAAAGGATTTTAAGAATACACTTTCTTCTACACTTACTTCTTTAGGTCTTAAATCTTTAATGCAAGTAGATGAAAGTGAAGATAAATCTGGAGACTTAATGCATATTTTTAATTTGCACGAAGAAGGTGAAGCAAACACTAAAGAATCTGGCGAGCTAAGACTTATTTCTAACTATCTTCATGCTTCAGTTCATCCAATGGAAGAAATAGGAAAATTAAAAGATCTTCAAAATGCTTTTTTTTCTGATGTTCCAAGTCTTCATCCTATTAAAAGTCAAGGTGTTATACCACATGTGTCATTAACATTTGGACAAAATAGACACCCAATTACAGGACAATGGTATGTTCATACAGGAATAGATTTATCAACATATAGACAAGGGGACCCAATTGTTGCAACTGCTAATGGGCAGGTAGTTACTGTAGAATATGATACAGGTTGGGGAAATTATATTGTGATAAAGCACAAGCATGGATTTTATACACGATATGCACATTTACAGTCTCATAGAGTTTCTAGGGGGGACTATGTTAGACAAGGGGATGTAATAGGATATTTAGGGAATACTGGTATTTCTACTGGTGCCCATATTCATTATGAAGTGCATATTGGCTCTGATGTTGTAGACCCTAGTAAGTATTTGCCACATAATAGTACTAATAAATGAAAAAATTTTTCGATGATGTTTCAATAAAGACAATTATAGGCGAGAGAACTTTTGTTGATGGAGATATTGAAGTTTCAGGTGTTGTTAGAATTGATGGTGATGTTGATGGAAATGTAAGTTCTAATAGTTGCTTAATGATTGGCGAAAAAGCAAGAATACGTGGAAATATAAGAGCAGATTCTATTGTTTCAAGAGGACTTATTGAAGGTGATATTTTAGCAGAAAATGAGGTTAGACTTTTTTCTTCTGCTGTTGTTATAGGTGATGTTTTTACCAAGAAAGTAAATATTCAAGAAGGTGTTTTATTCGAAGGACGATGTTTTGCTATAAATGATATAAAGTTATTTGAAGCAAAAAAAGAGGAATATCTAAAAAAAATAAACTTCTCAAAAAACCATGAATTTAATGCTAATAAAACTATAAATTATGAAGAAAAACTAAAATGAGTGTTATACAAAATATAAGCAATGTAGATCCTACATCTCTTTCTTCTAATGCCTCTTTATCTTCTCATCCTTTCAAATCTATTATTGAAGCAGAAACAGATACAAATCAAAAGCTTGAAAGAACAAGACGTTTTAGAGATATTATAAAAGAAAAATTTAGCTTTTCAAACACTGAAAACTCATCTTCATTAAAACAAACTTTTTCTGAAACAGATTATTTATCAAAACTACAAGATGATGTATATATTTCAGGTGACGCTCTTTCTGATGTTATTTCCAGTGAAAATATCTTAGCATATAAAAAATCAATAAAAGCATTTGTTGAATATGTATTAGATAGAGCTTACAAAGTTGAAAACATAGTAACAGGTGGATTAAATCCTGCAAAAAAAAAAGCTTGGGTTATTGTTAAAGTGATAAATGAAAAACTTGATAAACTTATTGCCGATTTAATGTATAACCAGCTAAAAAAAATTGATATATTAAAACGCATTGATGAAATAAAAGGATTGATTGTAGACCTAAAAGGATAGAAAATAACTTTTATTAATACTATTTTTTCGTTTCAATATATAAGTATGTATAAGGAGCTTTACGTGGCTTGTAATATGGAATGGAATGAAAATGTAGATGAATATGTTGATAACTCTATTTTGACTGAAAAAAATAATGATTCTATCATAGACCCAAAGCTTCTACCTCAAAAGCTTTTTTTGTTAGATTTAGATTATGCAAATGAACGCTTTTATGCTTTTGCACCTGATGATCTTAATCTTAAAACAGGTAATTTTGTTATTGTTCCAACAAAATATGGGATAGATATTGCCAGAGTATGTGGTCAAATAATGAATATTATTCAAAAACCCAAAGATGATATTGTCCTTATCATAAGATTGGCTGATAGTGAAGATTTTATTAAAAAACAAGAAAACGAAATATTAGAAAAGGAAGCAGAGAAAGTATTTAGAGAAAAAGTGAAGGCAAATAACCTTAATATGAAGTTTATTGCAACTCATATTTTGCCTGAAGAATCTAAAATATTGTTTTTTTTTGGTGCAGATGGAAGAGTAGATTTTAGAACTTTAGTTAAAGATTTAGTTTCAGTTTTTAAAATTAGAGTAGAACTTCGTCAAATTGGTGTAAGAGACGAAACCCGTTTTATAGGTGGCATTGCACCTTGTGGAAGATCTTTTTGTTGCAATTCAATTACAGATAAAATGGAGCCTGTTTCAATCAAAATGGCAAAAGATGAAGAGCTTTCTCTTAACTCAAATAGAATTTCAGGTCATTGTGGTCGTCTTTTATGTTGTCTCGCTTATGAGCATAAATGGTATTTAGATATAAATAAATCGTTACCACCTACCGGTGCCAAAATGAGTTATAATGGGGATGTGTTTAAAGTGATTGATGTAAATAGAGTAACATCAACTGCATCTTTGGCAAACGACGATGGGCACACTATAAGTGTACCATTATCACGAATAAAAAAGACTGACTCAACTTGGAAGATAATTTAATACAAATTCTTTGGCAAAATAGCCTATCTTTAATATTACAATCAAGATAACACTAACATTCAATATACACTAATTATCGGCATTATCTGTGATTGTTTCTAAATACTGATAAAGCTTTTCTGCTGTTTCCTTGCTTATTGCATGCTCCATCTCACATGCATCTACATCTGCAATTTCATAATCAACACCAAGAACCTGTGTAAGAAATTTGCGTAAAGCATTATGACGCTTCCTAGTTTCCTTTGCTATCTCAAAACCCTTTTCTGTAAGAAAAATCGTTCCATATGGTTCTTGTTCAATATAACCATCTTGCTTTAAGCCACCCAAAGACTTATTTACACTTGCACGTGATACACTTAAAGCTCTTGCTACATCTATAGACCTTACCTTTTCATTTATAAGAGAAAGATCATATATCCTTTCCAAATAATCTTCCTTTGAAGCTGTTATATCTCTTTTTCTAAACATGTTAGCATGAGTGTAACATTTTTTATTATTGTCGTCAATAATAAAAAATATAGTATTATTAAAATATTTTTGCTCATTAAGACTATATACATCATTACTCATCTGTTAATTAAAAACTTAATATTTAGTTAGCCAACTTACAAATAAAATATTAATAATAGTTATATAAGCCTTTAAAAGTTATTACTTATTTTCGCTTTATAAGGATATTTTTATGGAAATAGTTAGTTTTTCTTCATTTGGATATGAAGGAGAGATTATAAAGGTAGAAGCAGATTTAAGAGTTGGTTTACCTGTTATAGATATTGTAGGATTACCGGGAAATGCTGTAAAAGAAGCAAAAGAAAGAATGAAAGTAGCTATTAAAAATTCACATTTTGAGTTTCCTCAAGCTAGAATATTAATTAATTTAAGCCCTGCAGATTTAAAAAAGGAAGGTAGTGGCTTTGATCTCCCTATTGCATTATCAGTATTAATTGGAAAAATGAATAGGGGCTCAAATATTTTAAATGAAGTAAAAATAATGATAATGGGAGAACTAGAACTATCTGGCAATGTACGTCCAGTGCGTGGAATTTTAGGAGCAGTTGCTACAGGAATTCAAAAAGGCATTAAGTATTTTGTAGTTCCAAAAGAAAATGAAAAAGAAGCATCAATACTAAAAAATATTGAAGTGTATGGAGTTTCTAACTTAAAAGAAGCTTTTCAAATAATAGACACTATAGAAACCAATTATTACAAACTAAAAGCAAAAAATGAACTAAAAGAAAAAGAAACAAACATTTACAAAGAAAATATCAAAATTATTTGGAGTGAAGAAAAGAATAGCATACAACATGATTCAGGCTTTGATATGGAAAGTTTTGAAGATATAAAAGGTCAAAATACATTAGTACGTGCATTAGAAATAGCTGCTTCTGGTGGGCATAACTTAATAGCTTATGGACCTCCAGGTTGTGGTAAAACGCTGGCTTTAAGAAGATTTCAAAGTTTATTACCAGATATGGATTTCACAACTTCCCATGAAGTAACAAGAATATATAGTGTTGCAGGTCTTTTAAAAGAAAATGAAAACAAAAATGATGTTTTAATAAAACGTCCACCATTTAGAATGCCACATCCAAATGCTAGTTTAGAAGGAATGATAGGTGGGGCAGGAAGATGTCTACCTGGTGAAATCTCTTTAGCTCATGGAGGTGTTTTATTTTTAGATGAGGCAACACAATTTAAAACTTCAGTTTTACAAACATTACGCTCACCTTTAGAAACAGGACGTGTAACTCTTAGTAGAGCAGGAAGAAGTAGTACATTTCCTGCTAATTTTCAGTTATTATTAGCTTGTAACCCTTGTCCTTGTGGTAATTTTGGAGCAGAAGGAAAAGTTTGCACTTGCATGCCACATGTAGTTGAATCCTACTGGAAAAAACTCACTGCTCCATTACTAGATAGAATCGATTTAAGAATCCCTATTTTTCCACCAAAGGCATCAAATATTTTAGAAAAAACAACATATTCAATTAACGAACTTCGCTCAAAAATAAAAAATGCAAGAGGTATGCAATGGGAGAGAATAAACATAAAAACTTCCAAAGAAAGCATAAAACCATTTATTGAGTATAAAAATGCAAATCTACTGCCGAAAGACACAAGTTTTATATGTAATTTAACTCAAGAAGCAAAACAACTATTTTCTGCTCTAACAGAAAAAGATCACCTTTCAGGAAGAGGAAGCCATGCAGTTTTAAAAATTGCTCGCACAATAGCAGATATTGAAGGGAAAAAAGAGATAAACTCTTCGCATTTAGAAGAAGCTTTTTCTTTTCGTAAATGGAGCGATTGGCTACCCGACTTTTTATAAAATAATGGTATTCCTTATTCTTTACTAACATTAAGTGTTTAATAAAACTAAAACACCTCTTACTCTATTTTTTGAACAAGTAGAAGTTTAAAACATAATCATTTAAACAACACACATTTAAATTATTAATATCCATCTGACATTTGGCGATTTAAATCTTTTTGACACAATTCTTGATATACCCAAGAACGCGTTTTTAATTTTTCTTTAGTTGCATCTGTAAAAGGTATGTATCTCCAAAAAATATCTCTTACTTCTTTATCTAACTTTTGCACGCCTTCACATTCTTTTGTCATCCATAAAATATAATCCTGAATAAATGAATCCTTAATATCCATTTTTATATCTTGTGTTTGAAACCACTGATAATAATTTCCAGTAAGTCCTTCTTCCATCCAATAATAAGACGCCTTTTCTTTTGCTACCTGCCATCTTAAATCTGCAACAGCCATTAATAAAACAAGACGAAGACTTTTTGAATACATAGGAATAACAATTCTTCCCCTACTTGACACGCGGTTATACCTATCAAAAGGCTCCCAACAAAAACCTATATCTCCATAAGATGGAATTAAAATAACAAATGGAGGAATTCTATTAAGTTGTGTTTTATATTGTCTACAGTATACTTGAGAATCTATACTTTCAATCCACTTCATTTCTCGCAAAACATTTTCTCTAGTCCCTATATCTTTTGGTAGCGTTCTAAGAAACTCTCTTGAAAGAATTGGAAAATGATTCCCCTTCCTACCACAAGACATTTTAGCCATTTGCCTGATTGTATCAAACTCACCTTCTGTAAGCCCTATATTTACACTAGCTCCTGCCGTTTGAGCCCTTGTTTTTAAATTTTGAGTATCTTCTTCTGCATTTTTATAGTCATTTAAAAGGTCTTTTAATTCTTTATCTATCTTTAAAAGAGCTTTCGCCATCTCTGGCAATGAAGAAATAGCTTGTTTTTGTAACTCATTGTACGGATCAAATATTTCTGGCATATCATGCACTTTAGTATGTGTAAAAAGCCCATCAAACTTTTTTTTAACATTCTCTTCTAACTTTATTCGTTCATCAGATTTTGCTCTTAATAAATTATAACTATTTTGCATTTTACCCGAAGTTTTTTCTAAAAGCTGTGCAACACGTGCTGATTCATTACTCTTATTCACACGAACTTCATCTGTAGATGATGGTGGAAACAGCCCTTTACCAATTGATTTAAACCATTCATCTAAATAATAAATAGCCTCTTTATACGGGTTATCATCAACAATTTTCGCAAACATAACTTTTTGCTCATCTGTAAGGAGCGTAGGTAAAAGAAGTCCATAACGACACGCATAACACTCTTCTTTTGACGCTATTCCCGTTGCTATTCTAGTAGGAATATTAGCAACGAAATTCCAATATGCTTGGATAACCTCTTGGCGAAAAATAGTTTTATCTTTTGGATCTTTACATGTAAGATACTTTGTTAAAGTAATATGAAGTCTTTTGGTTTTATCATCATTATCATCGTGTAAAACTTTCTTATAAAAGTTAGTTGTATCAAAAAGATGATGTGGACTATCTTCAAAAAACTTTTTAACTTCTGGGAATTCTTTAAGAGTTAAATCAACCTCTGAAGCATCTCTTTCTTTTTTACCTATACCCTCTTTATGTTTAGAAAGCATTAAAATATCATCTAACGAAGAAATGTCATTAGTCTTTGGAAAATCTAAAGGTGGTATATCAAGTGAAATATTATTATTAGGATTTACTGAAACATTAGGAAGATCCAATGAATCATTCTGCTGTTCTTTATTTCCTGTAGGAATAGTCACATTTTTTAAAAGCTCATCAAGATTTATTTCTATATTTTGATCACTCAATTTGAAACTCCACGAAAATTAAAATAAAATATGATGGAGATGAGGGGAATCGAACCCCTGACCTCTTGCATGCCATGCAAGCGCTCTACCAATTGAGCTACACCCCCAAAGATACCGAAAAGTATGTAACGTTTGTTAGTCTATCAATAATATAAGACGTCGTCAATAGAAAAATTCTTTTATATATTAGAAATAAATTAAAAATAACTACTGACTTATTTCTCTAAAACACTTTCTAACTGCACATTCTAATTCCTTTCTCTGTGGATTCATAGGAAGGATAAAATGTCTAGTTTCACGATAGATAAAATTATATAACTCCTTTTTATTTTGTAATTCTACATTAGAAATTAATTTTATATAGTCTTTTATTAAAAATGGTAAAAAATCAGACTGCTTTTTTATGAGTCCATCATATATTTTTTTGTTTAGTTCTTGCAAGGAAGAAAAATACAAATCTTTAAATCGCTTACTTTCATAAAGAAAAATGCAAACATTTGGTTGAATATAATTATAAAGCCCATAGTCAAAAAGCATTTTTACAATTTCATACACATACTTAGAAGAAAAAATTTTATTAATCTCTTCTGTAAGTCTTGAAGGTGATGTTTTTTCCAAAAGATATGCATCATGCTTTATTTTAAAATGCAAAAGAACAGGAATATGAGAGTTAGTAGTGCAAGCATATTTAATTGCACGAATAAGACGCACGGGGTCTTCTATAAAAATAATTTTTCTAGAAATTAAAGGTTTTAATATTTTTTTCTTTATATCAGAAAAACCATCTACATAATCTATTAAAAGTTCATTTGCAGGATCATAATACAAAGCATTACACGTAAAATCTCGCCTTAAAACATCTTCTTCTATTTTTCCATACTTATTTCCCACACTTCCATCTTGAATCGAGCGAAAAGTAGAAACTTCATATATTTCGTCTCCAAAATATATATGTACTAACCTAAAGCGCCTTCCAATCACTCGGGAATTTCTAAAAATGGAGCGAATTTTAGAAGGAGTTGCAGATGTTGCAATATCAAAATCCTTTGGTTTATTTCCCAAAAGCAAATCCCTAATAGCACCACCTACAATATAAGCTTCATACCCTGCTTTTTGCAATTTTTCCACAATATAACAAGCATTAGAATCTATAGAATTTCTTGTTATTTTATGCTCCTCTAATGTATAACAAAATGCTTTTTTTACATATTTTCCTTTTTCATCATTACCATAACGAATAAACATGTTGTCTTATCTCTATAGTTTTACTTAATAATTGATTAAACTTATTAAAAAATTAAAGAGCATCACTCTTTAATACCATATTCTTCCATTTTTCTATACAATGTGCGCCTTCCAATTCCTAAAATATCTGCTACACGTTTTTTATTGTTTTCTTCTCTTTTTAAAGTTTCATATATTATTTGCTTTTCAGCATTTGCCATATTGGAGCCATATGGAATATGTATAAAACCTTCACTCTCCCCTGCCCTCACCTTAGCTGGTAAATCATCAAAATGAAGCATATCATCTTCGCTCATAACAATAGCACTTTCAACACAATTTCTAAGCTCCCTTATATTCCCAGGCCAACTATAACTATATATTGCACGCCTTGCCTTAGGCTCAATCCCTACAATTTTCTTTTTATTTTCTTTTTCAAACTCTTTTAAGAAAAAATCAAGCAAAAGTGGAATATCTTCTCTTCTTTCTCTTAATGCAGGCACTTCTAAATGAACTACATTAAGTCTATAATAAAGGTCCTCTCTAAAACGCCTTTCTTTCATCTCTTTTTCTAAATCTCTATTTGTAGCAGCTATCACCCTAACATCAAGATTAATAGATTTTTCAGAGCCCACACGTTCAATCTCTCTTTCTTGCAACACACGCAGTAATTTTACTTGAATATTTTGATTAATTTCTCCAATTTCATCAAGAAAGATGGAGCCCTTATTTGCAAGCTCAAAACGTCCTTTTTTCCCTTCAATTGCTCCTGTAAACGCCCCTTTTTCATGCCCAAACAACTCAGATTCAAGTAAAGTCTCTGCAAGGGCAGCACAATGCACTTTTATAAAAGCTTCATTTTTTCTTTCAGAAAGAAAGTGTATAGCACTTGCAACTAACTCTTTCCCTACCCCACTTTCTCCTGTTATTAAAACAGTAGCCTTTGCAGAAGCTGCCTTTTTTATTTCATTTAACAATTTTCTTATTGCAGGGCTTTTCCCTATAATACTAGAAAGAGAGTAACTATTTTCTAATCTTTCTTCAAGTTCCTTTTTTTGTAATGTTAATTGTCTTCTTTCTAACGCACGCCTCACCAAACGAAAAAGGCGGTCTAACTCCAAAGGCTTAGTTAAAAAGTCATATGCTCCCACTCTCATAGCTTCAACAGCCAACTCCACTGTTCCATGTCCTGTTAACACAATAACAGGAATAGAAGGCATTTCAGTAACCACCTTCTTTAATATTTGTTCCCCTGAAATATATGGCATCCTCAAATCTGTAATAATAAGGTCAACATCTTCATAAAGTGCCATATTAAGCCCTTTTTTTCCATCTTCTGCTAAAAGCACATTATAGCCTTCATCTTCTAAAGCAATACTAAGCCCTTCTCTTATATTTTTCTCATCATCAATAACTAAAATAGTATATTTCAAAAATACTCCTTGCATTTAATAAAAAATAATAACTTTTATAAACTGTTATCATAAGATATAAGCAAACAATTACCACATTTACAAACTGGCAAAGTTATTCTAAATGTAGTGCCTTTTCCTAAGGCAGAATATACATGTATATCCCCACCGTGCTCCTTTATCACTTTATAAGTTAGAGTAAGACCTAAACCTGTGCCATCATTTTTTGTAGTAAAATATGGCTCAAAAATTTTATCCAATAAGTTTTTAGGAATACCTTCTCCACAATCTGAAATTTCTATCACTATAAAACTTTCATCTTCCTTTGTTTTAATAGTTAAAACACCACCTTTTTCTTTCATTGCATGCTCTGCATTAAGGATTACATTCATAAAAGCTTGGCGTAAAAACCGCTCATCGCCTTGCAAAGAAGAAAGATTAAAAGATGAATCAAAGTTAATCTTAATATTATTAGATAAAGCTTCATCTTTAAACGTTTCTATAAGAGAACTTAAAAGATTATTGATATTAACATCAGTAAACTCAAATTTAATAGGACGGACAGCAAATAAAAAATCCACAACAATTTTATTAAGACGTTCAATTTCTTCTTCTATCACTGAAAAATGTCTTTTCATTTTTTCATTCATTTCATAAGAAGACGTTAACATTTTCTCTAAAAGTTGAACATGAATACTAATAGCAGCAAGTGGATTTTTAATTTCATGTGAAATGGAAGCCGCCGCTGTAGCAAGACGAGCCAAACCTTCAAGACGCTCTTCACGAAGCTGGCTCATTTTTTTTTCAGTTATATTTGAAACAATAATAATATTTCCATTAATTTTTTTATGCTTCACTAATGGTAAAATAGAGATTTCAATATACTGATTTTTATCTACTCCCTGAATAAAAAATTCCTTAGAATTACATTTTTCTTCACTTTTAATTGTAGAAATAACAAAGCCTCTTATAATAGCATCTTCAAATATTTCTTCTATAGAATTAGTCTTATTTAAAGATATATTTAATATTAAAGAAAGACTTTTATTAACTTTCACCACTTCATTTTTTGCATCTAATATAATAATGCCATCAGAAATAGAATCTACCATAGCATCTAAAAAAGAATATTCATTAAAAATATTTTGAACCAAGGAACGAAGAGCAGGTTCATTCATAGTATGAGCTTTTTTCACTGCCTTATTTATAAAATTATTCATAAAAATATCTTCCCTAATCTTTCTTGTAACTCATCTAAAACATTTTGAACATTCATATTAAAAAACTCAACCTTTGTTTTTGCATCTTTCACTGCAATCAAAACCTCTTTATAAGCTTCTACCTCTAAAGGTGAAAACTCACCTATCACAATGACTTCATTTAGTAAATGTATAATATTAAAAAGGAAAAGATGATATATAATGCTTGGTTTGCACTTATTAAGAGCATTAACTATGGAAGAAATAGAAGTCTCTTTTTCAAAAGAAAGATTATCTTTTTTCTCTATCACTTTTTTTAATGAAGAAAAGCGTAATATATTTAAATTTTTATTATTTAAAACACTTTTCCAAAAAAGAGTAGCACAATTATAAATCTCCACATATGGAACGGGAAGATAATTATAAAAAAAAGAGGCTAAAAGAGGAAAATTATCTATATGTTCTATTTTTTCTTTTTTAAAAATGCGATCTAATATCTCCACATCCTCTTTTTCACTTCGTTTAGGAAAAATATAATGACGAACACGGGATAAAATAGTAGGCATTATTGCATTTTTATTGCAAGACGTTAAAATAAAATTAACATAAGAAGGGGGTTCTTCAATAATCTTTAAAAAAGCATTTCTAGCACTTTCTTGCATTTTATTTGCATTTTCTATAATCACTATCTTTCTTTCATCTTGTGCTTTTAGATGAAGATAAGAAATTACACTTCTTACTACACTTACAGGTATTGAATCATACATACATTCTTCTTGTAATTTCTCTCCCTTTTTCACTAAAGACGAAACAATAGTTTCAAGCTTTTTATCATCATAATGCTCAATTTCATCTTTGTTTAAAGAAAAAAGAGATTCTTCAATATCTGGTATAATAGAGCTAGCTTTAATAAAAGTGGGATCATTAGGCTCAAAAAGTCTATAGTCAAAACGACTAGTTAATTTTCTAATTGCCCTTACAAAAAGATAATAAGAGCTAAGTGTTTTGTTTTTTAATAGCACATCTGCACCAGCTTTTATTTCTAATGTGCAATTTCTGTTTCCAATAATTAGTAAATCTGGAAAGTTTAAAGTTCTATTTTGACTACAAGATTTGCAATTACAATTCCAATTTCTTTTCATTTTGCAAGTAATGGAACGGGCAATCTCTAAGGCTACAGTAAATTTCCCTCCAAATTCTTTTCCTGTTAGTAAGATAGCAGGAGGCAACAAATCATTTATTATATCATGTTTTAGTGTATCAATAACTTTTTTGTTACCAATTATATTTTCAAACATATTTTTTCCTAACTTTTATCATTTTACATCAATTAATAATTTTTTAAAAACTTCACATCTTTTAGACATGCCATATTTTAATTTGTAAGATATTTTCAATTATCATTGGTGCAATTAAGCTTTTATTTATTAGATCATCACAAGGAAAAATATTTTGAATAATAAGAATTTCTATAATTAAAGATATAATAATTATCCCTTCTATTGCCCCTAATATTACTCCTAATGCCTTATCTAAGCTTTTTAAAATTGGAAATTCAAACACAATGCCAATAATTGAACCTATTATTTTTATTATTAAAAAACTTATTACAAAAACACATAAAAAAGAGATTATATATAGCAAAGGCTCATTATTTATTTTTATTAAACTTTTAAATGTAGTAAATGCAAAAAGAGGAGATAAAGCAAAAGCTACAATAGCACTTCCTATAAATGCTAGTTTAGAAAAAAACTCTTTAATAAACCCATCTTTATAAACTGATAAAACAAAAGATGCTAATATAATTAGTAAAACAACATCTAGTATATTCATAAAAAATATCCCTCACCTTAAGTTTTTTAAACTGTTGAACTTTAAGAATAACCTAAAAGACTATTTTAATATAGTAGCAAAAGGCTAAAGCATTTTTAACCATTATAAATGACTTTTAATAATTATTACGCATTACATAATGTTAGCTTTTCTTTTTACATAAACCATCTTCTTAAAACGCCATCATTTTATTATGCTATACATAAGGCATAAAAACATCTTTAAAAACTTTCTTTATAAAAAAAGTATTAATAAAGACAACAAACAACAAGGCAAAAAAAGAAACCAAGATAGAAATGTTTTCAGGGTAAGAAAAATAATAAAAGAACAAAAAAGATGCTAAAAATGAAAGAATTGGCAAGATAATAAGGAAGAAAAGCTGAATAAAAAAAAGAAAATTATTAATATAAACGTCAACAACATCTCCTAAACTAAATAATGAGTGGCTTTTATTAAGCACTTTTAAAGTTTTAGAAGAAACACTAGAATCTCCTTTACTGAAAAAATGTGCACAACCGCTACATGAAGTGCAATCATGCACTAAAGGAGTGCCATTTAATTTAAAAGAGTTTTCAAGTTTAGAACATTCATCAAAATCATTAAAAAAAACTTCTATATAACTTTTATTTTTCTCTTCTACTATTTTTAATACCATGCCTTTCTTTATCATTTTCACACCTTTCAAAAACTCGCTTTACATCTATTGCAGAACCTTCATCATTAAATTCCATAAAAACCCCTTGCAAAACAAGGTCTTCCCAACACTCTCTAGAATAACTTGGTAAGCAAGTTAAATACTCTTCTATTTTGTGTAATGCCTCATAACCACCAACAGAATTATAACTTCCAGTACGACCTGCGTCAGTAATATATGCTGTTTTTATGCTATTATAGCACTTTCCATCATCATTTTCAAAAAAAGGTGTGGGACTTTCAAAAATGCTCAAATCATTTGTTGCTACAGATGTACCACTTCCTATTATAGCACTAACTTTTCCACGCAACATAAAAATAAGAGTTTTTTTCTCACCCGTTGTATGGCTTGCAAAATCAATTAATATATGTTTTGTTTTTTGTTTTAAAAAATAAATTAAATCCTCTATTATTGGAAAAGGATTGCATGCTATAATTTTAGAACGCCCAATAACACCTAAAAGCGAAACCACACTTAAACTTTCTCCATTCATCCCTTTTAAGACAATATATTCATTTCCAGGAGATGCTTTAGGAAGGTTAAAAGGGCGAGCAATATAATTTAAAGATGAAAGGGATAAAACCAAGTCAGAACGTGCAAAAACCATATCTCCTAAAGTGAGTGCATTAATTCCTAATTTATGTAACATTTGTGCATGCGTTTTTCCCAAACCACCAGTAGATGTTGCCATATTTGCATTTGCAATAATAAAATCAGCCTTATATTTTTCTTTTAATAAAGGCAAAGTATTTTTTAATGTAAAAATACCCGGCTTTCCAACTATATTTGCAATATATAATACATTCATAAAAAATAATTTCTCACTACAAAAAGCATTATGGTTGTGGAATTAAATCTAATATTGTTTTAATAATACTTTCACAACTTACACCATCTGCTATAGCCTCATATGATAGGCGTAACCTATGCCTTAAAACAGGAAAAGATAATTCTTTAACATCACTAGGAATTACATAATCTCTATTTTCAAACAATGCTTTTATTTTAGAAAGCGAATGTAAAGCAATAGATGCCCTAGGAGACGCTCCAAACTCTATATATGAAAGATAAGAGCTGTTTTTTTCTTTTAATCTATCAGGTCTTGTTGCACAAACAATAGAAACTATATATTGGGAAACCTCTTTTGAAATTACAACTTTAGAAGCAGCTTTTTTTAATGATAAAACAATATCTAAATTAAACAAAGGTCCATTTTTTTCATTTTGCACACACTCATTATCAAAAAAACTATTAGAAACTTTGTCTAATATAGTAAGCTCTTCTTCCTTTGTTGGATAATCTAAAAGCATCTTCATTAAAAAACGATCTTTTTGAGCTTCAGAAAGTGGATAAGTTCCTTCTTCTTCTATTGGATTTTCTGTTGCTAAAACAAAAAAAGGAAACGGAAGGGGATAGGTCTTTCTTCCTATTGTAACATGTTTTTCTTCCATTGCTTCCAAAAGAGCAGATTGCACTTTTGAAGGAGACCTATTTATCTCATCTAATAATACAATATTTGCAAAAAGGGAGCCACGCCTAAAAGAAAAGCGAGCTTTTTTTTGCAAAAACACAAGAGTGCCTATTAAATCTGATGGCAATAAATCAGGTGTAAACTGTATTCTCTTAAAAGAAAGATTAAAAAGGCTAGCAAACGTTTTTGATGTTAATGTCTTTGCAAGCCCTGGTAAACCTTCAATTAAAACATGCCCTCCTGCAATAAAACACATCAAAATACTTTCAATTAAAGGAAGCTGACCTACAATATTAGAAGAGAGAGAGCCCTTAATTTTTTCTATTATTTCGTAAGGAGAAAAAGAATTAAAATCTTCCATAAAATATATGTTTCTATTTTTATGTTATAGAAGCATTGTATATAGAAACAACAGAATCTTTTAATGCCTTATTAAATTCTTCATCACTCATGTTTTTGTTTAAGCCCTCTGTTAAAGCCCTTGAAAAACTTGCAATTAAAGAATGATTTTTTTTAAGTAATTCATTTGCCTCATTTCTTGAATAGCCTCCAGACAAGGCTACCACACGCAAAACTTTTTCATTTTTAGTAAATTCTTCATAAAAGTTAGCTTTTGTTGGAATAGTAAGTTTAAACATAACAAAAGAACCTTCAGGAACTTTTTTTAATCCTTCTTTTAATTCTTTTTTTAACATCTCTTCAGCTTTTTCTTTTTCAGGGCAGTGAATATCAACTTCAGGCTCAATGATAGGAATAAGACCTGCTTTTAATATCTTTAAAGCTGTCTCAAACTGTTGCGTTACCACGTCTTTTATTCCCTTTTCAGTTGCCTTTTCTATAACAGACCTCATTTTAGTTCCAAAAATATGTTTTTCATTTGCTTTTGAAAGCAAGGAATCAAGATTTGGCATTGCTTTCATAAGACGCACTCCGCCTTGTGAATCTTCTAGTCCTTTATCCACTTTTAGAAATGGAACAATACCTTTTTTTTGCCATAAAAATTCTGCTGTTGGCATTCCTTCTATTAAGCGATCCATAGTCATTTCAAAAAGAATTGCAGCTATAATATTATTAGATGAAAATGAAGGACTTGTTATAATGCGTCCTCTCATTTCATGCACTAAATTAAACATTTCATCATCACTTGAATAACTTTCTTTTGGAATGCCATATAAAAGCAATGCTTTTGGTGTGCTTCCACCACTTTGATCTAATGCTGCAATAAAACCTTTTGCATTTTTAATTTTATCAAACATATCTTTATTCATAGATTAATCTCCTTAAAATTAAAATATTCTATTCCTTTATTAACTTAATAATAACATTATTAATAGATAGCTTTCAAGCGGAGTATTAACTTTATATGTTAACACTTTTTTCTAGTCCTAATCTTAATTGCTTTATCAAAGCTAAATATTATGCTTAAAAAGCATATCATCTATCAATTTTTATTAAGCCTTATTATAAAAAGAGCACCTAATGCTGTTAATTTTTTTTAAAAAAGAGTTTATTATGCAATATTTAAGCATATTAATATTTAAAAGAGGAGAAGCATATGCTGGTAATTTCCATTTTTATCTTTCAGCTTTTATTGTTTATTATTTTAGTCTTTCAGCTAGTTTTAACTATATTTTATAATTCGAAAAAAAATGCCACATTAAATGATGATTTGCTAAAATGTAACTTTCAAGTATTAAAAGAAATAGAAAATAATAAACGTTTGTTAGATGAAAGTTTTGAAAAAAATAGATTAGTTATAGAAACAAGTGCAAAAAATGCTAGAGAAGAATTAAACACAACCTTTTTAAACTTTACTAAACTAATAGAAGAAAAACTATTTAATCTTCAAAGCCAAAATAATACAAATTATAAAGATATGAGAGAAGAATTAGCAAATTCTTTAAGTTCTTTTGAAAGCAAATTTAGTGGCAGAGTTAGCGAATTCGGCTTATTACAAAAAGCTAAATTTGATGAGCTAAAAATAGAACAATCAAAATTAACAGATGAAACATTAAAAACTCTTGATAAAATTAGAACAACAATTGAGGCAAAGCTTATAGAAATTCAAAAAGATAATACTGAAAAACTTGAAAAAATGAGAGAAACAGTGGATGAAAAGCTTCATAATACATTAGAAAATCGCTTAAATGCATCCTTTAACCTTGTAAGCGAAAGACTTTTAGAAGTGCAAAAAGGTTTAGGTGAAATGCAAACTTTAGCATCTGGTGTTGGAGACTTAAAAAAAGTGCTTTCAAATGTTAAAACAAAAGGTGTTTTAGGTGAATATCAACTTGGTGCTATTCTTGATGAAATACTCACCTCTTCGCAATATGCAAAAAATGTTAAAACAAAAACTAATAGTAATGATATTGTAGAATATGCAATAAAAATTCCTAGTAAAGAAATGGAAAATAAATATGTTTGGATTCCACTAGATGCTAAATTCCCAACAGAAGATTATTCTTCCCTAATGGAAGCGTATGATGAAGGGGACATAAAAAAGATAGAAAAATCAAAAAAAGATTTAGAGCGAAGAATAAAAGATTTTGCTAAAGATATTAATGAAAAGTATATTGAAGTGCCAAACACAACAGATTTTGCAATAATGTTTTTGCCAATTGAAGGTCTTTACGCCGAAGTGCTTAGGATAGTAGGTCTTTTTGAAACTGTGCAAAGAGAATTTAAGGTAACTATAACAGGTCCTACTACTATCTCTGCATTCTTAAATAGTTTAAATATGGGCTTTAGAACTCTTGCAGTGGAGAAAAGAAGCAGTGAAGTTTGGCAAACGCTTGCTGCAGTACGTACAGAATTTAATAAATTTGGCTTAGTTTTAGAAAACACAAAGAAAAAAATAGATGCTGCAAGTAAAGAAATAGATAGCATGGGAGTTAGATCTCGTGCAATAGAAAGAAAATTAAAAAATGTGGAAGTCTTACCTGAAAATGAAGCAAGTGAGTTGTTGTCACTTTAAAAGTTATTTTTTAATAAAAAGGGATAGTCCATTTTTAATATAAAACACTTTGTGTTTTTTCCGATAATAAAAGCGTATGTCTCGTTTTGGTTTTAAATATTTATTTGTTTTATTCATAATTTTAGCATCTCAAAATTATAATTTTATACATTCTGAAGACGCCGTTATAGAGTTTGGTGGCAAAAAAGGCTGGAAAGAGATGTCCTACATTGATAATATTACATACACAAAGGGAATTTACGGTTTTGATAGCCTAGAACTTTTAGCTTCTCCTGAAACACTTAGTACTAACGATTGTGATCTTTTTTTAACGTTTGACGGGGATGTTTCAAAAGACAATTTACAACATTATGATGTTGCATCATCAAACGCAATATATGCACAAAAAGACAAAGCAAAATATGGACAAGGCTCTCTTTTTTGTAGAGCAAAAAATAACTCCCCTTCGCTAGTTTTATCTCCTAAAAAAGATGCTTTTTTCTTTGGAGAGAAAAAAATGACATCTTTCACTATTGAGTTTTGGCTCTGTCCTCTGGATTTAAGAGCAGGTTCAACTATTTTAAAATGGTGGAGCCAAATCTTAGAAAAAAAGACTTTTATGTTTCAAAATATTATGGTCTGTATTGTGGATAATAAGCTTGAATGGTCTTTTTTTAATATTTGGCGAGATGAAAAAAATCATGGAATAGATGTTAAAATGAGGTCTCAATCTCAAATTATGCTCGAAAAGTGGACTCATCATTTATTAACTTATGATGATGAAACAGGATTATTAGAATATCGCATTAACGGAAAGATTGATTCTTCTCGTTTTATGACAGCCGAAGGTACTGAAACAAGCGATATTTTTTATTCTATGAAAGGAAAAACGTCTCAAGTTTTTATTGGTGAAGGCTATTCTGGTTTAATAGATAATCTAATAGTAAAAAATACTTTTTCTCCTCAAGATATGCTTGAAGCAGTTGGAAATGCACAAAGATATAATAAAAATGGGGGGCGTTTTGTTTCTCGCATTTTTGATACAGGTGGAATTAACTCCATTCCAAAAAAGTTAGAAGGAAAAATAGATCAAGAAAAAGAGGCAACGATAGCTTTTTTTATTAGAACTAGCAACACACCATATAATTGGACAGCTTCACAGCCTCAATGGAAAGCTGTTAGAAAAGATGAGATAATATCTAATTGTAAACCAGGTCGTTTTTTTCAAATTGCTTTTAATATGTATCCAACTAAAGATGGGGATACCTCACCTATTATTCATACGTTAAAACTAAATTATGAAAAAGATACTTTTGCAAGACCTCCCATAGAGCTAATAGCTAAAGAAGGGGATGGTTATGTAGACCTTATTTGGAGCCGTTCTATAGATTTTGATGTAAAAGGATATCTTGTATACTTTGGGGATAGAGAAGGACAATATCTTTTACCATCTTCCCCAATTGATGCAAAAGATGCCCTTTCTTTAAGGATATATAATTTGCAAAATGGGCATCTTTATTTCTTTTCTGTTGCAGCTTATGATGAAAATGGAAAAATGTGTCAAGGTGAGTTTTCACAAGAAGTGTGGATTCGCCCAATGCAAAGATAAGTTTATTAAGATTATGAAGGCTTTTATATCAAAATAAAAGCCTTCAATAAAGTTACTATTTTTCGTCTATTAACGAAGCTAATTGTTCACTTGTAAAATTTAAAAAATTTGCAACATCAATCGCTGGTGCAGATGTACCAAAGCATTCAATAGAAAAGTTGTCTTTTTTATCTTTCACAAAGCCTTCCCATCCTTGTTTTATTCCAGCTTCCACAGTAATAATTCTTGAAGTCTCTCCTAGTATTTGTTTTTTAAATTCTTCACTTTGCATTTCAAAAAGTTCTTTACAAATCATAGAAAGCACACGTATATTATCATTTTCCTTCACTTGTTTAACTGCCTCAAGAGCCAAAGAAACTTCAGAACCTGTTGCAATAATTGTAATTTTAGGAGCTTTTCCATTTTTATTGTCTCTAACTATATAGCAACCTTTTTTAATATTTTCTTGCCAATTAGCGTCGTCTTTTTTATATATTGGTAATTCCTGTCGGCTTAAAATAATAGCGGTAGGACCATTTTTATTTAATATTGCTTTTTTCCATGCAAAAGCCACTTCTTCAGCATCACCAGGTCTTAAAACTAATAAGTTAGGAATTGCCCTAAGAGATGAAAGCATTTCTATTGGTTGGTGTGTTGCTCCATCTTCTCCAACAAAAATAGAGTCGTGAGTAAAAATATAAATAGCTGGCAATTTCATAAGAGCAGAAAGGCGCAAAGCAGGTCTTAAATAATCTGAAAATACTAAAAAAGTAGCACAAAATGGAATGAGCCCTCCATGAAGTGCAATACCATTAGTTATTGCAGCCATAGCTCCTTCTCTTACACCATAGTGTATATACCTACCAGACGGATTTTCTTTATTAAAACTTTTAAGAGAAATTCCAGTTGCATTAGGTGATGTAAGGTCAGCAGAACCACCAACTAAATTTGGAAAGATTAAAGAAATTTTTGAAAGAACTTCTTTAGAAGCAGCCCTTGTTGCAATAGACCCTTCATATTTTATATTTCCTATTTTCTCTAAGTTTTTAGATATAAGTTTATCTTCAAAATTACTAGATGTTTTAAAATATAAATCAAAAAGTTCTTTTTGCTTTTGATTCTCTTTTTCCCATAACATAAAAGTCTTTTTCCATTCTTCTTCTTTTGCTTGCAACTCTTTTTGTTTTGCTTCAAAAAAAGTGTATGCATCTTGGTCTACAAAAAAAGTTTTAGATGTTGGAATTCCTAGTTTTTCTTTTGCTTCTTTTACACCTTTTTCACCTAAAGGAGCCCCATGTGCTTTAGACGTATTAGAAACAGTTGGTGCCCCTTTTCCAATAATAGAATTTAATATTATTAATGTTGGTTTATCGCTTTTTTTAGCCTTTTCAGTAAGTGAAAAAATATCGCGATATGAATACATATCCCCTTCAAAAACATTCCAACCATATGCTTTATATCTAGCTTTTACATCTTCTTTAAATGTAATATCTGTTGAACCATCAATACTAATTTTATTTGCATCATAATACACTATTAATTTTTCTAAACCAAAAGTCCCTGCAAGACTTGCAGCCTCTGATGAAATGCCTTCCATAAGGCATCCTTCTCCCACTAACACATAAGTATAATGATCTATTATTTTATACTTTTGTGTATTAAAAGTGCTTGCAAGCATTTTTTCTGCTATTGCCATTCCAACTGCTGTTGCAACTCCCTCACCTAAAGGACCTGTTGTCATTTCTATACCTTTTACTGTTCCGTATTCAGGGTGCCCTTGACACTTAGAATTAAGTTTTCTAAAACTTTTTATATCTTCTATTGAAATATCATATCCTGCCAAATGTAATATAGAATATAACAGCATTGAACCATGCCCTGCAGAAAGAATGAAACGATCTCTATCAATCCATTCAGGATTTTTTGGATTATGCTTTAATATTTCGGCATATAAAGATGCAATTAATTCACTTGCACCTAAAGGAAGCCCTGGATGACCAGATTTTGCCTTTTCTATAGCATCAATAGATAAACTCCTAATTGAAAGAGCAATTTTTTCAAGATATTTTTTCACAAAGTATTTCTCCTTAAAATGAATGTTGAAATGACTAAACAACTAATATGAGTTTTTTATCAAACTTGTTTAAAAAATATAATTATCTATTTCCAAATTCAAATGAAATAAAGTCTTCAACTATTTTCACAACTTCTATAAGTCTTTCAGTAAGTAAAAAAATACCTTCTTTCACTTTTTCTAATTCTGCTTTACCATGTAATACCATTTTTATTTTATCCATTGCATCAGACATGTCTTTTGTCATTTGATTTATAATTGCACAAATATCAGGGTCTAATTTATGTGGCGTTATTTTTATTTTTTTTAAATACTCAACAATAGCGTACACTCTTTTAAAAAGAGAAAATATTCCAAAACCAAGATCTAACTCTTCTCTTTCTTTAAAAGGCTCATATTGTGTTAGATATCTTTTATAATTTCGTTTTATAATTGAAGAAATCTTTTTATAATATTTTTCATACTTTTCATTAGGAAAAAACTCTTCTATAAATTGAAAAGCACATATATCACAATAAGGCTGGTCACTTTCTTTTAACTTAATATAATTTCGCTCAATAAAATCATAAACATATATTTCTATAATAGCACTATTAATTGGTGTGTTTAAAGAACAAAAAAACCTTTCTTCATTATTTTCTAACTTAATAATATAATACACTTCCATTATATAGTGAAACCAATCTTCTACAGGAAGCGAATTGTTGTCTTTTGCCCATTTAACATCTAAAACTCCAACTCTTAGATCTTCTAACATTTGTTTTTTTTCAAGATATTCTTGCACAGGAATAAGATAGCCTTGATTAAAAAACAAATCTCTTCCTAAACATAGAGCATATGAGACAACATCTATTATTCTATCTTTTTCAGCTTGACAATATGATAATCCTTCCGTAAAGTTTTTTTTAAATTCAATTTCCCACTGTTCTTGATAAGAATCAGGCATTGTATGCCTCATTTTAGAATAAAGCTGAACATCTTTATTTTCCCAAGAACTCACTTGAAAAACTATTTGGTCTTCTTCTGTAAAAGAAAAATCTTTATAATACTTTTTTATATCATACGATGGGACATAAAAAAGCTCCTTTTCACTTATTTCATCTTCAATAGACATAGTGTTTAATGGAGAGAATGTACCAAGTTCTTCAAAAAGGTTTTCATCACTTATCATATAATAATATTTTCGTATTTCTTTTAAAGGTATAAGGATTAGTGTTCTTTCAATTACCTCTTCATTAAAAATTAATTTTAAAGGGCTTTCTCTAAAAAAATTATTAATATATGGCTCACATCTAGTTCCTGGTATAAAAAGACCTTTTTTAATTTCAAAAGCAGTTGGTTTAATTGAAAATAATTGTTGATCAAAAACAGTTTTCCTATTTATCCAATACTTAAAATATCCATTATTTAGTTTATAAGCTAACTGATTATATTCTAAAAACTTTTCACACCATTTAACATTTTCATCTGTATATTTAATATCAATATGATCTAACACATTTTTGATTGTGTATATATCATCACATAAATATAACCAACTCAAAAAATCTAACACTTTAGCAATAGGACCATTAACCATAAACTACACTATATATTATTTTGTGTATAAATTAAAGAGATTAAGAAAAGTTTTATTAAAATAATTTCATTGTTTTTCTATTGTTTTAATAATTTCTTGTAATCTTGGCACTGCATCGCTTTGGGGAAAAGCGTTAATAGCATTTTTTAAACAATAAAGAATCTTTTCATTATCTATTTTTTTAGAAATAGCATAAAGATAAGCTATTTGATACCAAGCATTTTGCCTTTCTTCAGATGTAAGGTCTTTTTCTTTTAATAGAATGGTATATTCATCTGCTGCTTGTAAATACCTTTTTTGTAAAGCTAGTGAATTTGCCTTTAAGGCTACTTTAATTAATTTAAACTTTCCAACTAAATGAGACTCATTATTTGGATCAGCTTTTATTGCCTCTTCTATTAAATAATCATATGCTTTACTTTCTGCGTTATATATAGAAGAAAAAAAAGCATCTATAGCTATAGTTTTTTCTTTTCCTATAGCATTTTTTATTTTATGTTTAAGATTTTCTACATAACTTTTCTTTTCTAAAATCTTTTTAAAAACAGAGTCTATGTTATTAATGTTTTCTACTTTTTCAGAAAAATATACATCACCTTCTACATTTCTTACAGCTATATATGGTAACTCAACTACTTTGTATTTTGAAAAAAGAAGATAGTTATATTTTAGAATTTTAGTTTTAGTACTTTCTTCATTCTTTGTAATATCCACATTATAAAATAAAAAATCTTTCCCGTATTTATTATAAAGGATTTTTTCTTTACCATTGTTTTTAAATAACTTTTGGCTTACGTCATCCCAGTCTGAGCCAGTGAATAAAATAAATGCATCTTTTTTTGCCTTTTGCACATCTTTTTTCATGTTTGATGCATCCATAATCCACCCACTTTTTACAAAGGTGCAACTAAAAAACATAAAAGAAAATGATAAATAATAGATTATGTAAGAAAAAGGTTTCATAAAAACAAATAAGAAAAGACCTTTAGCAAAGAAAGAAAAGCTAAAGGTCTTTAAAAAATTAATTGAATTAAAAATATTAGCAATAGATTGACTTTAAGAAGTCTAAATCTAATTCAGGGTATAAAACAAACTGTGATAAAAGACTTGAAACCTCTTTTTTAATTGTTTCTTTTACAGTAGGGTCCACCTCTACATTTGCCTTACTAACTGCTCCACTCTTTGTTTTTCCAGGTTTTGAAGCTTTTAAGACTCTATCTATAATGGAAGCAATCTGTTTCATTTCTTTCTCTCCCATTCCAATGGTTGTAACAGCAGGGGTGCCAACACGCAAACCGCTTGTCCACCAAGGTCCATTTGGATCGAATGGCAAGCTATTTCTATTTAATGTTACGCCACACTCAGACATAGCAGTCTCTGCCTGCCTACCATTTAGACCATATTGTGTTACATTAATTAGCATTAAATGGTTATCTGTACCATTTGTTTGGAGTTTCATGCCAAGAGCCATACATTCTTTTGCAAGAGCTTGAGCGTTGTCACGCACTTTGTGTGCATAATCTTGATATGCTTTAGAAGACGCTTCTTTAAATGCTACAGCTTTTGCAGCCATAACATGTGGTAAAGGTCCCCCTATAACTAAAGGACAGCCTTTATCAACTGATTCTGCAAATTCCTTTTTGCACATCACCATAGCACCTCTAGGACCACGTAATGTTTTATGAGTAGTGGTTGTAACAACATCTGCCCATTTAACAGGATCATAATCACCTTCAAAAACCTTGCCTGCTACAAGACCTGCAAAGTGTGCCATATCAACCATTAACACTGCTCCACACTTATCTGCAATTTGCCTAAATCTTTTAAAATCTATCTTTCTAGGATATGCACTATAACCTGTCAACAAAATGAGAGGTTTAAACTCAAGAGCTTTTTTTTCAATTGCATCATAGTCTAAAAGACCTGATTCTTTATCTACAGCATAAGAAGAGACTTTAAACATTTTAGAAGAAACATTTTGAACGTATCCATGTGTTAAATGTCCACCTGAATAATAATCTAAGCCCATAAGGCGTTGATTTCCAAGCATTGCACGAAGATCGTCCCACTCTTTTTCAGTAAGTTGTTCAAGTGTTTTCTTTTGTAATTTGCCATTCACTTCTTTTTCAAATTTCTTTAAATAAGGCTCTTCAACCTTTGCATTAAGAATTGCCCAATAAGCTACTATGTTTGCGTCAGCACCAGAGTGTGGTTGCACATAAGCGTGCTCTGCACCAAAAATCTTACAAGCCTCTGCAACAGCTGCCTTTTCTACAGCATCAACATTTTGACAGCCTCCATAATAGCGGTGGTCAGGTGTTCCTTCTGCATATTTATCTGTAAGAAGATTTCCCATTGCAGCTTGAACAGCCAAAGATGAATAGTTTTCACTTGCAATAAGCTTTAAGTGACTCCTTTGGTTTTCAATTTCATTAACAATATCACCCGCAATCTCTGGAAAAGTATTTGCTACTAAATCCAAATTTGAAACATAGGCTACCATCTCAGGCTTTATGTTGCTACCTGCCTTCTCTAGGTATTTTTTCAATCCCTCTTTCATAAAACTAAAAACTCCTTAAAAAATAAATAAAGTATGATAAAAGAATCTTTGTAAAAACAATGTAACTATAACATAATTTTTATTTATATTCCATAGAGGCATAAAGCATAAGATTACTAGTAATATTAATATTAAAAAATATAATTCTTTAAGCCTTTCAAAGTCTTTTTAAAAGCCTCTTAAAAACCTCATCCCTTTAAGCTGCCTTTTCTTTTTTAAGAGAGCCTTTAATCTCTTTTCTAGCCTTGTCTTGAGCCCT
>CAUUIE010000007.1:0-32891 GCA_963545065.1 uncultured Treponema sp. | reverse complement strand
AACAATATATTTAATCTTTACGCTTATGGGGCAGTATGTAAGGACTGAAGTGCATAGCTCAGTTGGAAGATCAGATGTGGAAGTGGAAACAGATAACGGGATATATATCTTTGAGTTTAAGATAGAAGGCGAGACATCGAAAGCAATAGAACAAATAAAAAAACAAGGCTATGGAGAAAGATATGGAGCTAGCAACAAAAACATTTATCTTATAGGTGCTATTATTAGCCAAAAAATGCACACTCTTGATAGCTGGCAAATTGAAAAAGTGAAATAATAAAGGTTTTGTGCTATCATAACAAACTATAAAAATAGTAGCTTAAATATTTAATTTTATTGAGAAGGTAATAAAAAATTATGAAAAAAGTCATTAAATATATTTGGCCACTCTTTACTTTTATAATTTTTGTTTTAAGTTTGATTTCTTATATGAAAAAATAATCAACTGCTTTTTATATCTGTAACTAGCTTTACTTCTTTACATGGGTCTACATATAAAGCAAAAAATCCAACCACTTAACAAGAAAAAAATAAACATTATTTAATTTTTTAGTCTAACCATATCATATGTAAATAGTTTTATTTTATACTTTACAAAACTATAATAAAAAGTTAGACTGTTAATGTATTCTTTTAACTAATAAAGTGTTTTTCACTTTATTATTACATTTATTTGTGTCAATAATTATTTTTGTAATTAAACTTTTTTAATTCTTAAAGGAATGCAAAAAATATCCTTATACCTTTGGCAAATATGACACAGTTGTCTTAAGGTTTTAGAGAAATAGTGAAGGCTTGAGCTATTAAAACGCTCAAAAGGAGAGAAATGTGGCAGTAGTTACTATGAAAAGCCTATTGGAATCAGGCGTACATTTTGGACATCAGGTGAGGCGATGGGACCCACGTATGAAAAAGTATATCTTTGCCGAAAGGAATGGTATACACATTATCGACCTACAAAAAACTGTTGTTGCAATTAAAGATGCTTATGAAGCAGTGAGAAAGATAATTGCAGATGGTAAGTCAATTTTGTTTGTAGGCACAAAAAAACAAGCACAAGCAATAATTCAAAAAGAAGCTGAACGATGTAATATGTTTTATGTAAATAATCGTTGGCTTGGAGGAATGCTTACAAACTTTTCTACTATAAAAAAGAGTCTTGCACGTTTAAAGAAGATTGAAAAAATGGAAGTGGATGGCACTTTTGAAAATCTTACAAAAAAAGAAGTTGCAACTTTACAAAAAGAAAAATCAAAGCTAGAAAAAAACTTAAAAGGCATTAAAGAAATGAAAGAATTGCCTGGAGCTATTTTTATTATAGACACTAGAAAAGAAGTAATTGCTATAAAAGAAGCTAGCCAACTTGGAATTCCAATCATTGCCGTTGTGGATACAAACTGTAATCCTGAAGGAATAGATTACCCTATTCCAGGAAATGATGATGCTATAAGGGCTATTTCTTTGTTTACATCTATTATTGCAAATGCAACGTTAGAAGCTGATAATGAACATGGTCTTAAAATTATTGAAGACTTGCAAGAAGATGAAAGCATGGAAGCAGCTATTAATCCATATCAAGATAGAGAAGAAGAAATTACAGACTATCAAAATTACACTCCTAAAGAAAAAGAAAATAACTCTGATATCTCTGATGAAGATGAGAATGCTTTAATTAGTGATGAAGAGCTTTATGGTAAAGATTAAAAGTGTAATTTTTAAGGTGAAGTGAGGAATTGTTTTATGGAAATTAAAGCATCAGATGTTAAAAATTTAAGAGATAAAACTGGCGCAGGAATGATGGAATGCAAAAAAGCTTTGCAACATTGCAATGGAGATGCAAAAGAAGCCGAAAAGTATCTAAAAGAAAAGGGCTTGGCTGCAGTTGAAAAAAGGGCGGATAGAGCAACTTCTGAAGGCATTATTATAATACAAGGTGATGAAAAACGCGTTGTAATGGTTGAAATGACTTGTGAAACAGATTTTGTTGCTAAGAATGAAGATTTTATTGCAGTTGGTAATGAAATTGCAAAAGAAGCATTAGAAAAAAATATTACAGAGGTAACAGACTCTCTTAATGCAAAAATGTTAGACCTTGCTACAAGAGTTAGAGAGAATATGACTCTTTCTAGGATTAAACTATTAAAAGCAAATGATAATGAGTATATTTCGCATTATATACATTCAGATAAAAAAACAGGCGTTGTTGTAGTCTTAAAAACAGATAAGCTTGAAGCATTTAATAATGAAGATGTTAAACAATTTGCTTTTGATTGTTGTCTTCATATTGCAGCTTTTTTGCCTCCTTATATCAAAAAAGAAGATGTTGACCCTAGCTATATTGCAGAACAAACAGAGATATTTAAAGGTCAAGTGGCAAGCCTTGATAAGCCTGAAAAAGTGAAGGAAGGGATTATTAAAGGAAAGATTAATAAACATTTAAGTGATGTTTGTTTTTTGGAACAAATGTTTGTAAAAGATGATAAAGTGTCTTGTAAAGCTAAAATGGAAGAAATTGGAAAGAAAGCTGGTTGCAAGCTTGAACTTTCTAATGCGGTTTTATGGCAATTAGGAGTTAAAAAATAGTTTTGTTTAAATAGGGTTAGTGCTTAATTCTAGCCCTGTTTTTAAATTTTAATGGTTAATTATATGAATGAGAATTGTAAAAAAGCTGAAGAGAAAATGAAAAAAACTGTTCAAGCTTTAAAGGATGAGTTTGCACTATTGCGTACGGGAAGGGCATCCCCTCTTTTATTTGAAAAAATAAAAGTAGATTGCTATGGACAGCCTACGCCGTTAAAAGAAATAGCATCAATTTCCATTCCTGAAGCTCGTCTTGTGGTGATTCAACCATGGGATAAGTCTTTGTTGGTAGACATTGAAAAAGCTATATTGAAATCTGAGTTATCTATTAATCCTACTAATGACGGCAAGATTATTAGAATTGCTATTCCTCCTTTAACAAATGAAAGAAGAAAAGAATTAGCAAAACAGGCAAAAAGCAAAGCTGAGCAATCAAAGGTTTCCATTAGGAATTTGCGACGTGATGGTATTGAAGAAATAAAGAAAAAACAAAAGGCTGGAGATGTTACAGAAGATGAACTAAAAAGCATAGAAGTGGATTTTCAAAAGCTTACAGATAGTTATACAGCTGAAATTGTAAAAGTGCTTGAAGCAAAAGAAAAGGAAATATTGGAAGACTAATGAAGATGCCGTGTCATGTAGCCATAATAATGGATGGTAATGGTAGATGGGCATCGGAACGTGGATTGCCACGTTTTAATGGGCACCAGGAAGGACTTAAAGTTACAAAGCAGATTGTAAAATATTGTTCTGATATTGGCATCCCTTTTGTTACACTCTATGTGTTTTCTACAGAAAATAAAAAAAGGTCTAAAGCTGAAGTAAATTTTTTAATGGAGCTAGTTCAAAAACATTTAAGTGCAGAGCTTAATTTTTATGCAGAAAATAATATTAAAGTTTTGCACATTGGGCATCTTGATGGTCTTCCAAAAGCTGTGCAAGATGAAATTATTAAAGTGAAAGAAAAAACTAAAAATTACACTGGCACTTCTGTAATTCTTGCTATTAATTATGGTGCTAAGGATGAAATTATTAGAGCCATAAAATGTGTTAATTCCGAAAGCTTAAATTGCATTACAGAAGAATTGTTTTCGTCGTTTTTGGACACTAAAGATCTGCCAGATGTTGATTTAGTTATTCGTACTGGTGGAGAGAAAAGACTTAGCAATTTCTTACTTTGGCAAATAGCTTATGCAGAGCTTTATTTTTCTAATAAATATTGGCCAGATTGGACATGTGAAGATTTAAAAATTGCATTAGATGATTATATGAGTCGCAATAGGAGATTTGGACGCGAAAAATGAGCAGGAAAACAACACAACGTCTTATTATGTTTATTATTGGGGTGCCGTCAATCGTGCTTCCTGCAACTTATTTCACTCAATATCATTTTTTGGCTTTTCATTTGGAAATTATAGTTGCAAGTGTTATTGCAACTATAGAAATGCAACATCTTTTTTATAAAAAATTTGGTGTAAGTTTTTCACCAGTTTTGCTTTCAGTTTGTGGCACATCCATTATTATTGCAGGTTACTTTATGAATTGTGGACTTACAAATTGGGGGAGCATAGTAGCACTATATTTATTTTCTTTTTTTTTGCTTTTCTTAAAAGAATTTATTGCCTCTTCTAAAGGAGACTTTGACCATGTGATGCATAGGCTTTCAGCTGCTATGTTTACCCTTACATATCCTTGGTTTTTTTCTATTTTCTTTTCAAGGTTGGTGAATTTACCACGTCCTCATTTTTCAATTGCCTTGTTTTTATTAAATGTGTTTTTATGTGATTCTTCTTCATGGTTTTTTGGTAAACTATGGGGCAAAGGTAATAGAGGTATTTTTTTAGTTAGCCCTAATAAAAGCATTGCAGGTTTTATTGGTGGATATCTAGGATCAATCGCTTTAAGCTTAAGTGTGTATTACTTTTTTGACTTTCCTCACATTATGTTGTGGCAAGTTATAGTTTTAACATTTTTAACAACAACAGCTGCTATAGCAGGAGACTTAATTGAATCTATGCTAAAACGTTCTTGTAATGTAAAAGATTCAGGCATTGTGATATTAGGTCGTGGTGGCATCCTTGATAGTATGGATTCTCTTCTTTTTGCTGTTCCTGTTTTTTATGTAGTGTTTCAATATTTTATTAAATATTAATTACAATTATCTTTTTTTCTGAATGTTTCCGCTTGAAAAGTGCATATTGTTAGTTATATAATATTTTCATCATGTTAGATTATAAATTTATCAAAAATAATTTGGATGAAGTGAATAAAAATATTATTCGCAGAAATATACAAGCAGATGCTAATCTTGTTGTGAAATTGTTTAATGAGCGTACAGAAATTACTACAAAAATTCAAGAATTACAAAAAGAAAAAAAAGATAATTCTAAAATAATGAATGCTAAGTTAAGTGATGAAGAAAGAAAAGCGTTAATAGAAAAAGGAAAAGTAATAAAAGATGAGATAGCAATGCTTGAAACTCGTCTTGTTGAAGTGGAAGAAAATATGAAGAAGGAAGCAATGAAAATTCCTAATATGACTCATCCATCCTCTCCAACAGGAAAAGATGATAGTGAAAATGTAGAAATAAAAATAGTAGGAAAGGTGAAAGACTTCCCTTTTAAACCTAAAGACCACGTTGAACTAGGGCAAGCGTTAGATATTATAGACTTTGAAGCAGGCACAAAAGTGTCGGGTGTTAAGTTTTATTACTTAAAAAACAAAGCTGTAATTTTAGAACAAGCGTTAATTAGTTATTGCTTTAATAAACTTATGGAATTTGGTTTTATGCCACTTTCCACGCCAGACATTGCAAAGGAAGAAATATTAAAAGGAATAGGTTTTAACCCTAGAGGAGCTGAGTCTAATGTTTACACCATAGAGGGCACAGATACTTGCCTTGTGGCAACAGCAGAAATAACATTAGGTGGATATCACGCAGGTGAGATTTTGCAAAAAGAAAGACTTCCTATTAAGTATGCCGGTATCTCTCATTGTTTTAGAAAGGAAGCTGGAGCTGCAGGTCAGTTTTCCAAAGGGCTTTATAGGGTACATCAATTTAACAAACTTGAAATGTTTATTTTTTGTTTACCAGAAGATGGAGATAAGTGGCATCTTTTTTTAAGAGACGTTGAAGAGAAAATATTTCAAGACTTAGGTATTCCTTTCCGTATTGTAGAAATATGCACAGGTGACCTTGGAGCTCCAGCGTATAGAAAATGGGACTTAGAAGCATGGATGCCAGGTCGTAATGGTGGGGAATGGGGAGAAATTACTTCTGCGTCTAATTGCACAGACTATCAAGCAAGAAGGCTTAACATTCGTTACAAAGACACTGATGGAAAAAATAAGTTTTTATACACACTTAATGGAACAGCTATTGCAATTTCTAGAGCATTAATTGCCATTTTAGAAAATTATCAACTGGAAGATGGAAGCATAAAAATTCCCGATGTATTAGTGCCATTTTGTGGTTTTGATAAAATAGATTAACCTTTAATATGACAGAGTTTCAAGAAAAAAAAAGTGTTTTAAAAAGGCTACAAGAAATTAGAAAAGATGCACTTAGTGGAGTTAAAATTGGTTTAGCAACTGTTTCAGGAGTTCTTTCTACAAAAACGAATCTTGTTAAATATGCTTGTAAAGAGCTTGAATTTGAACTTGTTACTACAAAAAGCTTTCAAGTTAGACAAAACCCAGGTAATAGAGAGCCAGTTATTTGCCAAGTGGAACCTTTTTCATTTGGTAATTCTGTAGGGTTAAGAAATCCGGGTATTGAGGTGGCAGTAAAAGAATTAGAACATTTGCGAAAATCTTTTAATATGCCATCATTACTAAATGTTTCTCTTTCAGCTTCATCACCAGAAGACTTTATTGAATTAATAAAAAAAGTAGAGTGCATTGCAGACTTAGTGGAGCTTAATTTTTCTTGCCCTCATGCAAGTGCAGGTTTTGGCTCGTCTATAGGTTGTAATTTAGATATTGCAACTAATTATGTTAAAGAAATTATAAAAGCTATTCCTTCTTGCAAAACTTTAATTTTTGTTAAATTAACACCTAATGTTTCAAACATAGGAGAAATTGCTTTTTCAGTAATAAATGCTGGTGCAGACGGTATTGTGGCTATTAATACTGTAGGACCTTCTCTTTATATTGAACCTAATTCAAAAAAACCTATTTTACAAAACAAATTAGGTGGAAAAGGTGGAAAAAGTGGAAAGTGGATTTTTGAAAGAGCTATAGAATGTGTTTGTGAGATTAGAAAAGCTGTAGGCGAAGAAGTGCCTATTATTGGAATGGGTGGCGTTTCTAGCGGAGAAGATGCTGCTAAAATGATTCAAGCTGGAGCGAATGTTGTAGGCATTGGCTCAGCATTTGGAACAGTGAAACAAGAAGATTGGAAACAATATTTAAAAACTTTAAAAGCGGATGCTCTTTCCTTTTTAAATGGTTCTATTGAAAATAATACAAACAAATATATCATTAAAAATGAGCGAATGAAATATGAACCATACAGTATATTAGATATTCAAAAAATAAGTGATGATGTAATAATTATTAAACTCAATGGTAATATGGAATTTAAAGCTGGAGAGTTTGTATTTTTATGGTTACCAGGAATTGGTGAAAAACCTTTCTCTCTTTTTCTTTCTTCTCCAATCACTTTTATTATTAAAAGACGTGGCTTTTTTACATCTGAACTTTTTAACTTACAGATAGGAGATATAATATATTTAAGAGGATTATATGGAAAGCCTTTATCTCTTCCCACAACTAAAAGTGCTATTCTTCTTGCAGGTGGCACAGGTGTTGCATTGCTTCCATCTTTAGCAAAACAACTAAAAGAAAAAAACACTAATCTAGAAATATACATAGGAACTTCTGAAAATAACAATAACAATACAAAAAAAACATATAACATAATAGAAGAAAGTTTAAAAAATTATGGCGTGTTTCATTTAATACACGATGATGGCGTTGTTGCTAGAGTTCTAAATGTAATAGAAAATGATATAAAAATTGCAGAGCAGAAAGTAGCTTGTTACATAGTAGGTCCTATGGTGTTTATGAAAAAAGCAGCTGAAATATTTATAAAGCAAGGCATTCCTAAAACTTTAATATTTCTTTCTCTTGAAAAAACAACCATGTGTGGTGTAGGTCTTTGTGGTGAATGTAGTTGTGGCAACCGCCTAACATGCCAAACCGGCACTTTCTTATCCTACAAAGAACTAGAAGAAATGGAAGCATATTAATAAAAAAGTGGTCCACATTTTATCTAGATTACCTTATCTTTTCTTGATAAAAACCATCTTTCCAATTAAAATATGAAGTGTCTTCTATATACGTTGCTTTTGCATAAGCATTAAACACAAATTTATATTCTTTTGCATTAAATGATGTATGAGAAAAATCTATTAAAAACCTTTCAAAATGATTTTTCTTTAAATGCCCTACACGGTGAGTTATAGAAAAAGGTTTTTCTGGTAGCACAAAAGACTTAGAGGGAGTAGAAAAAGCCTTAAATGTAAATTTCTCTTTATCTGAAAAATATAAAAAATCATAAGATGATGGCAATGGGCTACTAATGCGAAAAAGAGCAGGGTAGGCAAAAACAGTGATTAATACATTCTCCCTCATCTGTTTATTAACATAGCAATTTTCAATATTATCATAAGAATTCTCTATGGGCGAAATTATTTTTGTTATATTGTGCCTATTAAAATATTTTATTGCATAACGATTAAACGTGTATAAATAAGGTCCTGCAATTAAATTTAAATTTTCTTTCATTTCTTTTAATATTTTTATGTGAGCTACATTATTCAAAATAAAAGAAGTGAATCCCTTATCTATTAAAAACATTAAAGCTACTTCAAGCTCTTTAACCTTATTTTCATTCAAAAAAGGGTCTAATGATATAATAATATCTTTTTTAGAAAAAGGGTTAATTCCTTTTTTCATTTCGTAATCTTCTATGCTTTTTTTTGTCTCTTCATTTAAGTTTACTATTAACCTAACAGGGCGGGATGACCTGTCGCCTGAAATTAAGGCTTTAACATTTTGAAAAGAAGAAACTTGAACATACAAACCAGATGGAAAGGCATCCCTTTTTTTGTTACTCTTATTAATATTTTGAGTATGCACTCCTTCTTCAAGCATTAGGCTAGGTAGCTTTTCATCTCGGGGAGTAAGCACATATTTACTTAAATCGCTTGGCAACACATGAGGATAACGCTTTGTATTTTTTTCTTGAATAAGATAAACAAAATCTCCCATTTTAGGAGTTGCTTTTATTTTTAGAAACTTTTCATTATTAATAGTTTTTATCTCTTCAATTTTTAAACTCTCTCTTTTCTCATCGTTTTGTGCATGAATCCTAATACTATCACCAACATTTAAATTATGATCTCTAGAAAGAGTGATATAAGATGCTTCAAGCCCCTTACTTTTTAAACTATCATCTTGGACTACTTTTGTAATCTTTCCTAAAAACACTCCTGTTCCACCTGCTTGGCTAGGATTTAAAACATCATCAAGAGAAGGAGAAAAAATGTGATATAAAGTTTTACTACGAGAAAAATCTTTAGAAAGCAATTTTTTTGCATTACTTATGCTAAAAGCCTCACCTTCACTTTCAAAGCTATCAATTACATTTCTATATGCTCTAACCACTTGCCCCACATACTCTGCACTTTTCATCCTTCCTTCAATCTTAAAAGATGAAACGCCTGCTTTAATTAAAGAGGGCAACACTTCAATTAGTTGCAAATCTTTTGGAGAAAAGAAATAACCTCTTCTTTTTCCTCCTTTACACTCTGCAGTAAAATATCTTCTACAAGCTTGAGTGCACATTCCCCTATTTGCAGACTTACCACCAAGATATGAAGAGAACATACAAAGACCAGACTCTGAGATGCAAAGAGAACCATGAACAAAAACTTCCAACTCACAATTAGTGTTATAATGAATTTCACTTATTTCATCTAAAGAAAGCTCTCTAGCTAGCACCACTCTTGAAATTCCTGACTTACTAGCAATATTTGCTCCCTTGCTAGATGCAACATTCATTTGAGTGGAAGCGTGTATTTTCATTTTTGGGAAATACATATTTAGCATTTGAACAACACCTAAATCTTGCACTATTAAAGCGTCAGCTTGGATTTTAGAAAGATAAACTAAAAAGCGGTACATTTTTTCACATTCATTTTCTTGAAGTACAGTATTAACTGTGATATATGCCTTTTTATTTTTCTTATGCAAAGCTTCAATGGCAGCCTCTGCTTGTCTCCATGCAAAATTTGTGCCCCTCATTCTTGCATTAAAGTTTTTTAACCCAAAATATACTGCATCCGCCCCTTCTGCTATTGCAGCATCTAACGCTTCCACACTTCCTGCAGGAGCTAAAAGTTCCACACTCATTTTTATTTCCTCAACATAATCATAAAAAACTCATTTTATTATTTATATATAGGTTTTTCAATTGGATTTAAGATAAAGAAAAGTTACAAACCTTTAAGATTTTCATCTTTTCAAAAGTATATTTTCATATTATCATGGATATATAAAAATATATCTAATATTAAATGCCACATAATAATAGAAAAGAAAATATAATATAAGTCGATACTTTAAAAGATACTTTAAGGGTCGTTTTATAAATGGAGCTATTTAGGAGGATTTTATATGAAAAAACCAATTATTGGAATTACAGGAAGCATTTTATTTGAAAATGGTGGTCTTTTTGCAGGATATGAAAGAATGTATACCAATGCAGACTATGTAAACTCTGTAATAAGAGCGGGTGGCATTCCTATGATGATGCCAACTATAGAAGATGTTGATATCATAAAAGCCCAGCTTGAAGCAGTAGATGCTGTAATTATTATGGGGGGCTATGATGTTGACCCTCAATTTTTTGGTGAACAGCCATTAAATTGCTTAAGTGAAGTACTTCCGAAAAGAGATGTTTTTGAAATTGCTTTATTAAAAGAAGCACTAAAAATAAAAAAGCCTGTTTTAGGAATTTGTAGAGGCATGCAAATTATGAATGTTTGCTTTGGTGGCACACTATATCAAGATATTTCACTCATAAAGCGAGACATATTAATTCAACATAACCAAAAAGCACGCCCTACATGTAGGACTCATGCAATTATAACAGAAGATGGCTCTCTTATGAACACTCTTTTTGGAAAAGAAAATAGAGTAAACTCTTATCATCACATGGCAATAAAAGATGTAGCAAAAGACTTTAAAGTTACATCGAAAGCTCCAGATGGCATAGTAGAATCAATAGAATACACAAAAGATAGTTTTATGATTGGTGTCCAGTTTCATCCTGAAATGCTTTCTTTAACACATGAGCCGTCACAAAAATTATTTAATGAGCTTATTAAAAAAGCACAAGCGTAATATGTAAAATTTTAAAAAAAATTGTATTTAGGAGGTTTTGCGTATGAGTGATAAAAATAAACTCGGTCTTTTAAGTATTTGCTTATTAGGCATTAACGCAATTGTTGGAACAGGAATTTTCTTACTTCCAGGCAAAGTCGCAAAAGAAACAGGGGTATGGAGTATTGGTGTAATTCTTTTTGATGCTTTTCTAGTTATCTTAATAGCTTTGTGTTTTGCAGAAGCAGGTGGACTATTTAAAAAGAATGGTGGACCTTATGTATATGCAAGGGAAGCGTTTGGTGAGTTTGTAGGCTTTGAAGTAGGCTTTATGAAATGGGCCATTATGATCATTGCATGGGCTGCAATGGCAGTAGGTTTTGCTACGGCATTAGGGGCTGTTTTCCCAATATTTAAACAGCCTTTATATCAAAATTCAATGGCAATTGGCATGATAGTATTTTTATCTATTATGAATATTTTAGGGGTACGCATTTCTAAGATATTAAACAATGTTATAACAGTAGGAAAACTTTTGCCTTTAATTCTTTTTATTTTTATAGGAATCTTTTTCATTCAAGGTTCTAATTTTGAGCCTATGGAAGCGGTAAAACCATTATCTTTTACAAGTTTTGGTGCAGGTCTTTTAATAGCATTTTATGCTTTTACAGGCTTTGAAAGCATTGCAGTTGCTGCAGAAGATATGGAAAACCCTGAACGTAACATTCCTCTAGCAATTGTATTAGTAATTGCAGGCGTTTCTATTTTTTATCTACTAATACTAGTTGTTTCTATTGGCATATTAGGTCCTTCATTACCTTTAAGTGAAACACCTGTAGCAGATGCTGCACAAAAGTTTTTAGGACCTGTTGCAAAAGCAATAGTTACAACAGGAACTTTAATCTCTATTGGTGGCATTAACCTAGCTTCATCTTTCTTAGTGCCACGTAGTGCTGTAGCTTTGGCGGATGATAGCTTTTTGCCTAGCATTATGAAAAAGAGAAACAAAAAAGATGTGCCTTATGTTGCTGTAATTATTTCAGGGCTTTTAACAGCATTAATTTGTCTTACAGGTTCTTTTTCTAAGCTTGCAGCTATCTCTGTAGTTTCTCGTTTTGCTCAATACATTCCAACATGTCTTGCAATCATTGTGTTTAGAAAACGTGGCATGAAAGGTTCCTTTAGAATACCTTTTGGCTGGACAGTTCCAATATTAGCAGTGTTAGTAAGCGGATATCTCCTTTATAACTCAGACATACAAAAAATTATCTTTGGTCTTGGTGGTTTAGTTGTTGGTTTAGTTTTCTATTTTGTTATGAAACTTACAAATAGATAAAGCTATTATTTTATAACTCTCTTTATAAGGGTGCTTTTAGCACCCTTATAAATTATCATTTTTATGTTAAAGATTTTTAATAGCCTTAAAGAAAAAGATGAGAAAGCCATTAATAACTATAAATTAGATTCTTCTATATTAATGGAAATAGCAGCTAGAGGCTTAAAAGAAAAGATTGTAGAGATAGCCTATAAAAATGAAAAGTTTTATAGGCTATACAAAAAAGGTTTTTGTTATAACATTCCACAAAAAAAAACAATTCAAATAGTGTGTGGCACATCAGATAATGGTGGCGACGGCTTAGTGCTTTCTCGCATCTTGCAAGATGAATTTAATGTAATCACATCTTTGCCTTTCTCTCCAAAGTCTTACATGTGCAAATTGCAAAAAGAAAGATTAGATCTATTAGGAATTAAAGTTCAAGAAAACGTTACAAATGAATGTGACATTTTAGTAGATGCTCTTTTTGGAACAGGCTTTAAAGGAGAGGTGAAAAGCGAATATGTTCCCATACTAAAAAAGATGAATGAAATTAAAGCTTATAAGATAGCACTAGATGTTCCTTCTGCCCTTGATATTGAAGGCGTTCCACAACAAGAATGCTTTAGAGCAGATAAAACTATTTCTATTGGTGCATTACGCTACCAGCTTTTTTCTAGTCTTGCAAAAGACTATGTAGGAAGCATTAATCTTGTTAGACTTCCTCTACCAAATGCTAAATATGAAGAAGAGACAAACATGTTTTTTCTTCAAAAAGAAGATATTAAGATGCCACATCGCAAACTGCAAAATGTAAACAAAGGAACATTTGGGCATATTGCAATTATTCAAGGAGAAAAAGCTGGAGCATCTCAATTGGTGGCGGGGGCAGCCCTTGCTTTTGGAGCAGGATTAGTAACTATTTGTGGTGAAAACGCTATATTTACAAAGCCTGATTACATGGTGAGTAAAGAAATTCCTGAAAACATTAATTGCATTGCCATAGGTCAAGGTCTTGGTCGCTTACAACAGCAAGTGTTTAATACATTTTTACAATTTTTTATAAAACATAAAGAAATTTCTTTAGTGCTAGATGCAGATGTCTTCTTTTATAGAGAAATCTCTTTTATCTTAGAAAACGCGAAAAATGTTGTTTTAACGCCACACCCAAAAGAGTTTTGTGTGCTATTAAAAAATACAATTGGCATTCAAACAGATGTTGAAAATGTTAGAAAGGAAAAAAGACATTTTATGAATGTGTTTTGTAATAAATATCCTAATACTATCTTACTTCTTAAAGATTGCAACACATTTATTGGAAAAGAAAATAATATTTACATAAATGCTTTTGGCTCTTCGTCTTTAGCAAAGGGTGGAACAGGAGATGTTCTTACAGGGCTAATAGCTTCACTTCTTGCACAAGGCTATTCGCCATTAAATGCTGCAATAGTAGCTAGCATGAGCCATGCAATTGCAAGCCATAAAATTAAAAATGACTATGCACTAACTGCTACGTCTCTTATAAAAAGCATTTCTAAAATTAAAATATAATTTTAGATTAACCTTGTAGTTACTTTTCTCTTATAGCCTCATAAAAGGCTTGTTTTTTATAGTAATTATAATTATAAATTACTAAAAGCACCTTAATAGCATTTCTTGCATTAGCTTTTGCCTTTTAAGCAATAAACCCTATTGGTTGTTTTTAAAAATCAATCTTTTATTTCCTTAATTAGATGTGACATGCGTTTAGTTAGAGAATAAGCCTAAAAATGTCTTATGTCTTAAGACTACATCCTTTTAGCTAGAGGGATGAGCTCCTATTATAGCAGGAGATAATGCACTGTAACGCTTGCACATCTTAAGAGGCATATTTTCCTATAAGATAGCAAAGTGATAAATATAATTAGGTGCCCTTTTCTTTTTAAGGCAATGTTAGGTAAAGACGCTACTATTAAAGCTTTCAAAGCATTTAAGGTTATTGCAAAATTTAAGGAAGGTGTGGAGCATGGAAAGGCATTCTAAAGGCAGAGTGTGGAAATGAAGTAGCTAACACAGAGATTAAAAATAATATACTTATCCTTATAAACATTCAAAAGTTAAATTTACTGTAAAGAATAAGGGTGCTAAAAATGTGAAAGAATGGACAGGCGAAGGATTCACTATTAAAGCAACTAAAAAAGATAAAAAAACATAAATATTGATGACTTACAAAAAGGTGTAACAGCCATTCTTGAAATGAAAGACTAACCTTTTTTAGATAATTCTAAATTAACTCTTTTAAAAACACTTTATGGAAAGGTGTAAAATTATTCCTTATGTAAATCAATTATATCTATTTTTTAAAAACTCTTGTCCTATCCATTTTATTACAAATTCCATCTTAAATGCTAAATTTAAAACACTATTCCTTGAAACGCCTATTATAAACTTATTCTTATGAAAAAACTCTCTTTAAAAGAGTCTTTCAAAGCTTTAAAATTAAATTGAGGACTTTTAGTATTAGATACTTATAATAAAACGTGGTATTATAATAAATATTATTTATTTAGGAGGAATATAAATTGATAAAAAAAACTAAAATTGTTTGCACTATTGGACCTGCTTCAGATTCTGAAAAAATGCTAAAAGAATTATTTAAAGCAGGTTTGAATGTGTGTCGTCTTAATTTTTCACATGGCACACATGAGGAACATCAAATTCGCATTGACCGCATAAAAAAAATAAGAGAAGAATTAAATCTTCCTATTGCAATCATGCTAGACACAAAAGGACCTGAAATACGCATAAAAAAGTTTAAAAATCAAAGTGTGCTTTTAAAAAGAGATGATATTTTTACTTTAACAACTAAAGATGTTTTGGGGGATGAACATATTTGTTCTGTTACTTATGAAAATCTTGCAAAAGAGTTAAAAGAAAAAGACAGGGTTTTGATTGATGACGGTCTTATGGAATTGAAGGTAGAAAAAATAGAAAACGGAACAGATATTGTTTGCCGTGTGATGACAGAAGGCAAAATATCAAATAACAAAGGAGTAAATATCCCTAATGTCAAAATAAACTTACCCTTTTTGAGTCAACAAGATATAGACGATTTAATTTTTGGTATTAAAAACCAAGTTGATTTTTTAGCTACTTCATTTACAAGGGATAGTGAAGATATTTTGGCAATTCGAAAAGTTCTTGAAAGAGAAGGCGGGAACACAATTAATATTATTGCTAAGATAGAAAATCAACAAGGGCTTGATAATATTGATAAAATATTAGAAGTAGCAGATGGTATAATGGTGGCACGTGGAGATTTAGGAATAGAAATTCCAAGTGAAAACATTCCATTAGTGCAAAAAACATTAATCCAAAAAACATTACATGCAGGAAAACCTGTTATAACTGCAACGCAAATGCTAGATTCTATGACATATAATTTACGCCCCACTCGTGCAGAGGTTACTGATGTGGCAAATGCTATTCTTGATGGTTCTAGTGCAATAATGCTTTCTGGAGAAACAGCTGCAGGTCGCTATCCTTTAGAAACTGTTAAAATGATGAATAGCATTGCTATTACTACAGAAGCAGCTTTAGATTATGAAAAGATTTTAACTGACAAAGCTTATGAATCTTCTAGTACTATAGGAAGTGCTATAGCACATGCTACTTGCTCTCTTGCAATGGAAATGGGAGCACAAGCAATTATTACTGCATCTAGCTCTGGTGAAACTCCTAAAGCTCTTGCAAAGTATAAACCAAAAGTGCCAATTGTGGCTATAACTCCATATGATTACACAGCTCGAAGATTATCTATTTGTTGGGGAGTTTATCCAATTATAGGTCCTGAGTTTAAGTCTACAGATGAAATGTTTGAGTCTTGTGTTGCAGAGGCAAGAAAGCACAAATTTGTTGGGGAAGGCGAGCTTGCTGTTCTTACTGCTGGCGTTCCTATTGGTCTTGCAGGCTCTACTAATTTATTAAAAGTAGAAACTGTAGGAAGTATTTTACTAAAAGGGCGTGGCACAACTATTTATTCTGTTGTTACAGGTCGTGTGAGAGTGATTAAAGAAGCAACTGAGCTTTTGCAAGATTTTCAAGATAATGATATTTTGGTTGCACCTAAAACAAATGATTTAATGAATTCATTTATAGAACGTTCTTCTGCTATTATTACAGAGGACGGAAACTTAAATGGGCATGCAATTACTATGGGAATGAAGTTTTCTAAACCTGTTATTGTTGGTGTTAAAAATGCTACTAATATTTTAAAAGATAAAGGCATTGTAACTCTTAATGGTAAAACAGGAGTTGTAGTAAAAGGAAAAACAAAAGCTAAGTAATCTATTAAAGATAAAAAAATAATAAACTATATGTTCTTTGTTAGTTTCTTTGATGGAAAAATACTAGTAAAGAATATAGCTTTACTAGTATTTTACACATATTATGTAAAAAACATGCAATAAAAAATGGAAGAAAGATATAACTATAAAGTAAAAAGGCTAATCAACTTAATATATGCACTTTCTGCACTGTGTTTTGTTTTTAACACTTGTTACTAATATAGGCTATATCTTAAACCTCTTCTATTACAATGTTTTCTCTTGTAGCTACTTGCTTTGTGTGTTGTCCTGTAAAAAGAGCTACATATATTGCAATGGCAAAGATAAAGCAAAAAACAAACTGCAAAACTATTGCCACTTTAGGTATAAAAATACCCTTCATTACACAAAAGATTAACGCAATAGAAAAAATGGCAAATAATGCATCACTCATCCACGTAGCAATGGCAGGGAAAATATTTTTTTCAATACTTGTTGCTTTAATACTGAAAAAAACGGAAGTAGCCATAAAAATAACATATATCAAAAGAAGATTCCCCCAAAAATAGATATCTTCTGATGACATTTTTGTCCAAGTCGGAGCAAACCCAACATAACATGCAAAAATAATTGCAATACCCAAAAAAAGAATACCTAATTCAATAACTAAAGATTGTTGATGTTTCATACTTATAATTATATTTTTTTTTTATTTTAAAGACAAGAGGTAATGTATAATTTAATTGTCCTAAAATGCACTATCTTAGTTTACATTAATAGATATCCCTTTAATAGTTTCTAATATTTATATATAATGCCTTTTTTGTAAGGAGCTATCTAAATATGAAAAAAATTATTAAGTCCTTTTTTTTGTTATGTTTTATTGCTACTAACTTTTTCTTTTTTTCATGTAGTGAAAAAGAAAAAGAACCCTTTAAAATTGTGTTTTATCCAAATGAATCAGGCGAATCTATGAAAGATGCTCGCCAAGCATTTAAAGACATTTTGGAAAAAGCTCTTGAGCGTAATGTGGAAGTAGTTACGACTACAGATTATAATATTGCACTAGAAACACTTATTAGTGGCAAGGCTAATATGGCATATGTTGGTGCAGAAGGATATATTCAAGCTCATAACAAAAACAATGCTGTTATTCCTTTAGTTACTAACTCAGGTCCTTCTGGAACACTTTCAGATTCTTTATATTATGCTTTTATTGCTTGTTCAACGAAACATGAAAAAGATTTTAAAGATAAAAATGGCAAATTTAATGTTGAAGCAGTGAAGGGAAAAAGGGTGAGTTTTGTTTCTGTTAATTCTACTTCAGGCTTTACTATTCCTGCAAAGTTTTTGCAAGCTAGGTTAGGAGCAAAAGATACAGATGAGCTTATTAAAGAAGGGCAGTATTTTAAAAAAGTGATTTTTGCATCTTCTCATCAAGGTTCTCAAGTAATGCTTTATACAGAAGAAGCAGATATTGCAGCTTTTGCAATTCCACAAACAATAAAAGTTTATGCTCTTGTTTCAGGTGAAGAAAATTCTGATAATGCTGTTTATGAAGTGCAACAATGTGATGACAAACCTTTTTCAGACCACATAGGAGAGCAAATTACTATATTAAAAGCCTTGCCTGTGCTAAATGCACCTTTAGTTATAAATTCTAAAACTGCAAGTCCTGAAGAAATTGAAAAAATAAAGAAAGCTTTAACATCAGATGAAACAGCTAATAATCCCGGCATTTTTAGAGTGGCAGGGCAAGATATTAAAGGTATTTTTCCAAAGTGGAGTGAAAAAACACGTCTTATAGAAGTTGATGACGCTTGGTATGACAAAGTTAGAAATGTGGAATAATGTTAACTATTTCTCATCTTTCTAAAGATTATGCAACCTTTCCTTTTGCATTAAAAGATATTTCATTTTCTGTTGAAAGAGGGGAAATGGTTGCAATAATTGGACATTCAGGGGCAGGAAAGTCCACTTTGCTCCGTTGCATTAATTCGTTAACCGAGCATAATGGAAAAGTTTATATCAATGGTGAATGTTTAGAAGAAGCAAGTGCTAAAAATTTAAGAAAGATACGCACAAATATTGCTATGATTTTTCAAGATTATAATCTTGTGGAAAGCCTTTCTGTTATTGAAAATGTGCTTCATGGCATATTAGGAAAAATTAGTTTTTTTAGAAGTATCTTTAGTCTTTATACTAAAAAGGAAAAAGAGAAAGCACTTTCTTTAATAGATGCTGTAGGTCTTGCTTCTATGCCTTTTAGATCTTGTGCTTCTTTAAGTGGCGGGCAAAAACAAAGAGTAGGCATTGCACGTGCTATTATGCAAGAGCCTATTTTAATTCTTGCTGATGAACCTACTTCATCTTTAGACATAAATTCTAGTAATATTATTTTGAATCTTTTAAAAAACATGTGTAAAGAAAGAAGTATAGCCTGTATTATCAATCTTCACCAAATAGACCTAGCTAAAAGTTTTGCAGATAGAATTATTGCTTTAAAGAAAGGTGAAATTGTTTTTAATGGCATTCCATCCAATCTAAATGAAGAAGTCTTAAAACAGATATTCTAATAGTTATAATGCTTTTATCATATTAAAATGGTTTTATATTTTAAAGAGATTAATCAAATATATTATGAAATTTTATTTTGAAATTGACCCAAAACAAAAGAAAAAACATAATAAAATATTATTTTGTAATAATTACTTTTTTTCTAATTATTTAAACACACCAAAATACTTTTTTTTGCTAAAGCGATTAAAAATAGTGTTTTTAATTTTATTGCTTGCTTTTTTATATATAGCTTCATGCAAAATTTCAAAAGTGCAAAACCTTTTTTATAGTTTTATGCAAATTCCAAATGTTATTATAAGTCTTTTTAAATATTTTATGCCATCTATTATGAGTTTAAAATATTCTAAAGAAATTGCAACAAGCTATTTTAAAACACTTATTATAGCACTCTCTAGCACTACATTTGCAGCCTTTTTTGCATTAATATTTGCTATTTTTGCTTCTAATTTAACCAAAAAATATCAAATCATCTCTTTTTTAATTACTGCTTTTGCTTCATTTTGTAGAGCCCTTCCATTGCCTGCTTGGGTGATCTTATTTTTGTTTTCTTTTGGGCAAAATGAATTTACAGGCTTTTTTGTACTATTTATTGTGACATTTGGTGCTCTAACTCGTATATTTAAAGAATTAATAGATGCAACATCTAAAAATAGTTTTTTAGCATTAAAAGCTATTGGTGCACCTTATATTAGTGCAATAATTAATGGGGTTATTCCAAATATAAAAGGACAGTTTGTTTCTTGGCTTTTATATAGTCTTTCTACTAATATTAGAGACTCTGCTCTTGTTGGCATTTTAACAGGCTCTGGACTTGGTTTTTTATTCAATCTTTTTTTTAGAAGTTTTAGATATGATGCAGCAGGTCTTGTTGTTTTAATATTAACTTTAACTGTTTTATGTTTTGATTTTTTTGCAAATAAAGCGAGAGATTTTATTTTTAATGCAAGGGAGGAAGATAAAGAAAGAAATGCAAAATGGGTATTTTTGCATCTTCTTATATTAATTTTAATTATTATTTCTATTCTTTCTTTGTTTTTTATAAAGGCTGGAGATAATGGAATAATCAAAGAGTTTAATTCTCTTTTTGCCAATATTTTTGTAATGTTTTTTTCTTTTAATCAGCCTATTACCTTTTCTTTTACCACTCTTTTTAATTCTTGTTTTGTTAGTATTTCTTTAGCTTTTTTAACAACTTTTTTAAGTTCTATAATTTCTTTTTTTATTTCTATTTTTAATACTAAAATAGTTATTAAATGCAAATTTATAACAAATATTATTGAAGCTATTTTTTCTTTTATTCGTGCAATACCAACAATTATTTGGGTTATGCTTTTTTCTGTATGTTTAGGTGTAGGACCTGTAGCAACAATTATAGGGCTTTCACTTCATAGCATAGCATATTTGGTTTATGCATTTAGCTCGTCTTTTAATAGTGTTAATAAAAATACATTAGATAGTTTAACATCTTGTGGAGCATCTCGTTTTGTCATATTTACTGGAGCTATTCTTCCATCAAGTATTAAAAGTATTGTTTCGTGGAGTTTTTTCCGTTTTGAAATTAATTTTATGAATGTTGTTGCCTTAGGTTCGGCAGCAGGAGCTGGTGGTATAGGCTACGAGCTATTTATTGCAGGAAGTATGGAATTTGATATAAAAACTGTTGGCATTATAAGCTATTTTTTGCTTTTTATAAGCCTAAGCTTAGAAACTATTTCTAATAAAATTAAAAAAAGATTATAAATTATACATATTCTTTTTGTAAGTGTCATTCATTAGCATTTTAAAATTGTTTTTTAAAATGGAAAACAATTCTTAAATGCTAAAAGCTCTGGAATACTTTAAATGTTATAATTTGTGCTATCTCCATAACTAAATAACACACATGAAGGCTACGTTACATGAAAAGAAAGTATAAGGATTTTAGGTGATACGAAATTCCCTATTGAATGAATTACAATAAGTGGTTATATTTGTAAGTTGCTTCTAGCATTTTAAGGAGATTTCTTAATTTATGAAAAAGTGTTTTGTTATTATAGTTCTTTCTATTATTGGTCTTATGGCTTTGAGTGCACAAGAATTAACTGGTAAAAATATTATGTTAAAATCTAAAAATAGGGAAAAGCCTAAGTCTTCATCATATAAACTTGAAATGATTTTAATTAATCAAAGAGGAAGTAAGAGGGTAAGAGAGGTATTAGCATATAAAAAAGATTATGGCACGGATGAAAAAAGTGTTATGGTGTTTTTAAAACCTGCAGATGTTAAAGGAGTGGGCTATCTTTCTGTTTCCTATAACGAAGAGGGGAAAAGTGATGATAGGTGGCTTTACATGCCTTCTTTAAAAAAGACAAGACGTATTACAGGTTCTAGCTCAAATGATGACTTTATGGGAACAGATTTTACATATGATGATATGTCAGGGCACAATATAGAGGATTACCAATACACATTGCAAGGTGAAGAAAATGTTATGAGTAAACAATGTTGGAAAATTGAAGCTATTCCTTCAGTGCGTTCTAACTATTCAAAATATATCTCTTGGGTAGATCAAGAATCGCTAATTCCTATAAAAGCAGAGTTTTACGACAAACAAGGAAAGCTATTAAAAGTGATGAATGTTCAAAGGCTAGAGAAAATTGAGGGCATATGGACAATATCAAAAGTAGAAATGGAAAATATACAAAAAAAGCATAAAACAATAATAGAAACAAGAAAAATAGAATATAATAAAAATATAAAAGATGAACTTTTTAGAGTTTCTTCACTTGAAAGTGGCATAATAAAATAAAAAAGGTTTTACCCTTTTGGAGTGGCTATGAAACAAAAGTTATATTTTATGTTTTTTTTACTTTTTGCTTTCCTTTCTTTTTTTCTTTATGCAGATGAAAAGGATGAGTTTAGTGATGAAGATGGAGAAAGGGAGGGGTTACAGTTTGATTTTGGTGGCAAGATTGAAAGCGTGCATGGAATAGGTGTTTTAAGAGAAGGTGATTATATTGCGTCTAGGAATTTTGTTAATGCTTTTCTTCAAATGTCGTTATATAATTCTTATGCAAAGATTTCTGCAACAGCAGAATATAATTACACAAATAAGCAAAGAACAGGTTTTAGGTTAAATGAAGCATATTACAAATATTCAAATAGCATTTTTGAACTTTCTATTGGTAGGCAACAAATTGTTTGGGGGCAAGCAGATGGCTTTGCTTTAACTAATATAATTGCAGCAAAAGATACTAGGGAGTTTACAGCTGTAACAAATGATGATTCCTTCCTACCAAGCGATGCCATTAGAATGAAATTTTTTCATAACATTTTTACCTTTGACGCTGTAGTAATTCCTTTGTTCACTCCAAATATTCTTCCTCCCTTTTCTTTTGAATTAGGAAAAAATAAACCTCCTTTTTATATAGACAATTTTCCTAGTAAAGTAACTGCAAAAAATGAGAATATTCCTATTGAATATTCTAAAGGAGAGGCAAAACTGCCACGTCATGTTTTAGATACTGAAGTAGGAACACGTTTTTCTTTCTTTTTACCAAAAATTGACTTTTCTTTTTCGGCATTTTATGGATGGGATAGAACACCTATGTTTGTTAGAGAGGGAGATATAAAGTTTAATGTATTAGGTAAGAAAATGTCTTTTGGAGACTTATCTAAAATGTTGTCAAAAATGCCACCTCTTTTTCTTTCTACCTTGCCTAAACCTAGTCAGGTTATAGATATTTCAATCACTCCAGAATATTATAGAATTGCAATGATTGGAACAGATGGAGCTATTCCCATAAAAGATGTGCTTTTGCGTTATGAAGCAGCCTACATATGGGGGCGTTATTTTGAGCCTTTAGAGCAAATGGGAATGCTACCAAAGATGGATAAAACTGATGCTACAACTTGGAAGTTAAATTTTAATAAGCCGTTAAGAAAACATCAGCTTTTGTTGTTAGCAGCTCTTGATTGGAATCGTGACGGTTGGAGTTTATCTTGTCAATATTTTGAAGATTTAATTCTTGACCATAAAGATGATATTAAACGTCCTCTCCATCAAGGTACAGTAAGTCTTAATATTTCTAAAACATTGTTACGCGACACATTACGTCTAGGCGTAGTAGGTGCTATAGGCATAAACTATGGAGATACTTTTTCCACATATTCTATTGATTATGCTATAACTGATAATCTTCATGTTGCTACAGGGTTTGATTTATATACAAAAGGATATGAAGGAAAAGGGCATTTTTCTTCTATGAAAGATTTAAGCTCATTTTGGCTTCGCGGAAGATTTTCTTTCTAAAAATGGTAATTATAAAAAACTTATCCTAATCAATTTAAAGATAATAGCGTTATAAAATCTCGTAGCCTCTAAAACTTTGTTTTAGGGGTGGGGTTGTTATTGTCGTCCTATATTAAAAGATAAAAATATATAAATATATTGACATCGAAAGGTGAGCTTATTATACTACCCCTATATTAAGGAGTGTAGTTTTAATGAAAAGAAAAACTTTTTTGTTCTCTTGTTTTGTTTTATTATTCTTCTCTCAATTTTTAATGCTTAGTGGAGAAGATGCATTAGATTTAAGTGCAGGAAAAAGGTCTGACTATTTGGTTTATGCAATAAGTGCTTCTCCTGAAGGAAAATTTAATCCATTAATTGAAAATACTCAATATGATGAGTATGTGAATAAGCTTGTTTTTGCTTCTTTACTTCGCTTAAATTCAAAGATTTCTCTTGAGCCATCTTTAGCTGAAAAATATAAATTAAGCAAAGACGGAAAAACGCTTACTTTCATTCTTAGAAAAGGCTTAACATTTCATGATGGCATGCCACTAACAGGAAAGGATGTGAAGTTTACTTTTGAATCTTTAGCTCATCCAGACTATCAAGGAGAGTTTCAAAGCTATGTTAGCTCTATTAAAGGATATGAAGATTTTGTTAAAGGAGTGGCTCAAGAAATTTCAGGTATAAAGCTAAAAGATGATAGGACTATAGAAATTACCTTTAATGAGCCTTATGCACCTGCCCTTGTTAATCTTGGAACATTAGGGATTTTACCTCATCACATTTGGAAAAATGTTCCTAAAAAAGAGTGGACTGAAAACATGGAAGTTTTATCTAAGCCAATAGGAGCAGGTCCATATAAACTTGTAACATTTGCTAATGGCTCTTATGTTAAGTTTATGGCTTTTGATAAATATTATGGTGGAAAGCCTAAAACCCCTAACTTTATTCTAAAAGTAGCAAATGAGGCAACAGTTCAAGCTGAATTATTGCAAGGAAGTGTGGATATTGCAGATATTTCTTCAATTAAAAATGCAGATGCAAAAACTCTTATGGCAAAGGGCGTGAAAGTACTTCACTATCCAAATTCAAAAGTTCAATATATGGGCTTTAACCTTAGAAATGAAAATCTTGATATTAACGTTCGCACTGCTATTGCCTATGGAATTGATAGGGATGCAATTGTAAAGAATTTAATAGAAGGAAATGGTGTGATTATAGACACTCCAATGGTTCCATCTTTGTGGTCTTATCCAAAAAAAGGTTTAGTGCATTACACCTTTAACATTGCAAAGGCAAGTGAATATTTAAAGAAGGCAGGATATATGGATAGTGATGGTGATGGCTTTGTTGAAAAGGATGGAAAAAAGTTAACTTTAACTCTTACTGTTCCTAAAGGAGATAGAATAAGGGAGCTAACAGGACCAATCATTCAAGCAAACCTAAAGAAAATAGGCATTGATATTGTGTTAGAGCCTATGGATTTTAACGCAACCATGCAAAAAGTGGTTGGAAACCATGAATTTGAACTTTATTTAATGGGTAACACATTAGTTTCAGACCCAGACCCAACTGCTTATTGGTATTCTACTCAAGCAACAGATGAAAAAGGCAAATTTGGTTGGAATATTGCAGCATTTCGTTCAAAAAAAGCTGATGAGCTTATGGATAAGAATCGCACAGAAACTAATCAATCTAAACGAAAAGCTATATTACAGGAATTTGGTGTTTTGCTAAACAAAGAATTGCCATGGATTCCGCTATATGCTGCAGATATTGTAAGAGCTTATCGCTCTTCTGTTAAAGGATATGCACCTAATACATTTGTAGATTTTTATAATGTTGAAAAGTGGGAAGTGAAATAAATATAAGAATTAAAACACTGGTTAATTTTGATAATTATTAATCAGTGTTTTTTATATTGATTTATTAGCTTCTATGTTTCGCTTTGTTTGCAAAAGAATTTTAATTTCTATTTTCATTCTTACATCTATTATAACATTGCTTTTCTTTTTATTTGAGCTTCAACCTGGAAACCCTTATCTTAATTACATAAAGCCAGGTATGTCGCCTACTCAAATTGAAAAAGTTTTATTAGAAAAAGGTTATTACGATTCTATTTTTACAAAATGGAAAAAAGTTTCTTTGTCTATTTTAAGCTTTAACTTTGGCTATTCATTAAAATATAATCTTCCAGTAACAAGTTTAATTTTTCAAAGGCTACCAAACACATTAAAGCTCACCCTTCCTTCGTTAATAATTTCTGTTTTTTTTTCAATTATAATTGGCTCTAGAATTGCCTATTACCCAAAAAGCATTTTTGCAAAAACAATTAACTTAATTTCTAGCATTGGAATATGCACACCAACATTTTTTATAGCAATATTTTTAATAAAAATATTTGCTTTTGATTTATCTTTTTTTCCTATATCTGGTATGGAAAGCATTACAGAAACTCATGTTTCATTGTTTTTAAGTCGTCTTCACCATTCAATACTTCCTATAACCACTTTAACATTATTACAATTTTTTGTATTTGTTCGTTATGTTTCAGCTTTTATGTCTAAAATAAAAGACGAGCCTTTTATACAAACTTATGAAGGTTTTGGAATGTTACGCTATCTTGCTTATAAAAAAATGGGTTTTAGAGCAATACGTGCAAAACTTGCAACAATAATATTTATGGAAGTTCCAAATCTTATCTGTGGAGCCTTAATTACAGAAAGTATTTTTGTCTGGCCAGGAGTTGGAAAGCTTAATTTTGATGCAGTGCTTTTTAGAGACTATCCTCTTATTATTGGAATTACAACTTTCACAGCTATTTGTGTGCTTTTAACTAATATGATTTCAGACATTCTAAACTATCTTTTTGACAAAAGAATGGGGTTATAGATAGTGAAACAAAAAAGAATTAATAAAAAACTAATTATAGGTTTTACTATTTTTATTGTCCTCATCATTTCTGTTTTTTTATTTCCATTTTTTTATAAAGGAGACCCTAATGAAATAGAGCTTACAGAAATAGAAATGCCTCCGTCATTTTCTCACATTTTAGGAACTGATGAATTGGGTAGAGATGTTTTTTTACGCACTATCATAGGTGGTAAAATTTCTTTAGCTGTTAGCATATTAGGCACTACTATAAAAATGGTAATTGCTTTGTTTTTTGCATTTTTAGCATCTTTTTCTAAAAAGCTAGATGCTATCATTATGAGGATAATAGATGTGTTACTATGCTTTCCATTTTATGTATTTGCCTTTTCTTTAATAGCATTTTTTGGTACCTCTATCTTTCATCTAATTATAATTATTGCCTTTTTTACTTTTCCACCTGCTACTCGTTTAATACGCACAGAAATACTTACTATAAAAAACAAAGAGTTTATTCATATTTGCATGATAAACGGTGAATCAAACATAAAAATATTACTATTTTCTATTCTTCCACTATTAAAAAAGACTATTGCTGTAATTTTTACCACATCGGTAGCACAAGTAGTATTAATGGAATCGTCATTATCATTTTTGGGGCTTGGAGTGCAAGAGCCTAATGTCAGTTGGGGCTCCATGCTTTCGGTAACACTAAATATTATGAACTTAAGCACAAAATCATATATGTGGCTACCTTCAGCCATTTGTATTATCTCTCTCACCTTTTCAGTATATTTAATAGGGGAAGGATTAAATGAGCTTACTTAAAGTGAAAGGTCTAACAATAACGGTAAAGGGCATAACTGTTGTGAAAGATTTAAACTTTTCTATTGAAAAAAATAAAACTGTTGCAATAATAGGAGAATCAGGCTCAGGAAAAACAGTAACAGCACTTTCAATTATGTCCTTATTAGATAAAACTAAATTTCTAGTGCAAGGCTCTGTTTTATTTTTAGGTGAAGATTTATTAAAAAAATGTGAAAAAGATATAAAAAAGCTATGTTTAGAAAAAATTGCTATTGTCCATCAAAATCCTTTTAGAAGCCTATCACCTGTAGAAAAAATTAAAACAAATATAGCGAATATTTATAAAATAAAGAAAAGAAAAATTGAAAACAATTTATTAGAATACCTTTTTTCACAAATGCAACTTGATATGAATAAAACATTAAACAAATATCCCTATGAATGCTCTGGGGGCGAACTTCAACGTGTTATGATGTTGCTTTCTCTCTTATTTAAACCACGCTTATTAATATGCGATGAGGTAACCTCTTCCTTAGACTATGAAACATCTCTTTCTCTTATTTCGCTTTTAAAAGCCTTAAAAGAAAAGAATAACATGTCGCTTCTTTTCATATCACATGATATTTCTATTGTAAAAGAAATTGCAGATGAAGTTCTAATTATGAAAGATGGAAAAATAGTAGAGGCAGGGCTTACTAAAGAGATTTTTAAAAATCCAAAAACTAATTACACTCATGCTTTAATAAAAGCATCTTATTTGGAAAAAACATGTTAAGCATTAAAAACCTTTCTGTAACATATGATAGACCAATTATTTCTAATCTTAATATAGACTTTGAAAAAAAGATCTATGGAATAAAAGGGAAATCGGGAATAGGAAAATCCACTTTTATAAAAGCAATTTTAGGAATAATACCATATAGTGGAAAAATACTGTATGACGGAAAACAGTTAAAAAAGCCAAAAGATAGAGCAGGCTTTCAAGTAGTATTTCAAAACCCATTTTTTTCGTTTCATCCACAAAAAACAATAAAAAAAGCGTTTGATGAAATGTTTTGCTGGAACAAAAATAGAATAAAAGAAAAAACGTATGAAAATGTAATTAACGAGGTAATGGCACTTACTAGACTTCCTTTAACTATGCTAGAAAAATATCCTCACACTTTTTCAGGTGGCGAGCTACAAAGATTGGCAATTGCACGCTCTCTTTTAGGAAAGCCCGATGTGTTAATTTTGGATGAACCTACATCCTCTTTAGACGTTATCACACAAAAGAAAATATTAGATGATATTTTACCACATCTTAAAGATAAAATTGTTATATTAATAAGCCACGACAAAAGAGTTCTTTCCTATTGTTCAGATAAAATATTAATGTTTGAAGATTTCAAAATTGTCTTTATTTAGTTTACTAAATAGTCAGCTTGACTTTTAATAACAACAGTAATAATATATAATTCTTTTTATATAGATATATATAAATATTATAATTGTGTTTATCTTAAGGAGATAACGTATGATGAAATTACAAAAAGTAATTTTGATAGGTGTTGCTGTGCTACTCTTTTTAACAGGCTGTAATGGTGTTGCAATACCTCCCCCTAGTCAAGCTTCATTGAAAAAAGATAACGAGCAAACTAAAAACAAAAATCCAAATAATGACGTTAATGTAGTAGATGACGGACCTTTCGAAAAAAATGGTTTGGTACCACGTGCTTTTGACTTAAGAAAAAGAGGTGGTGTTACACCTATTAAAAACCAATATAAAGATGGAGCATGTAGATCTTTTGCAAGCCTTGCAGCTTTAGAATCACACATTAAATATAAACATAAAGAAGAATTAGATTTATCAGAAAATAATATGGAAATGAGGCATGGGTTCTTTTTTAACAATAAGACAAGAGAAGGAAGAACTAGAGAATCAGACCTTCCATATTTAATAAATGGTCTAGGTCCAATTTTAGAAGAATATGATAAATACATCCCTATGACAGATAATAAGGGAACTTCTAATAAACCAGATGGCTATTTAACACGCACACAAGTGGATAATCTTACTAAAGTGCAAGATAAGTCAAGAGCCCGTCTTGTTATGGGGTTTAAGTTCTTAAAAAAAGTGGATATCAACAATTTAACTCAAGAAGAGGACGAAAAATTAATTCAAATTAAACAAGCAATAAAAGAACATGGTGCTGTAGTTTCTAATATTTATATGAGCCATAATGGGCATGGAAAATTTCCATATCAAAATACCACATACTATAATAGTGAAAAATATGCATACTACAGTGATGAAAAAAAATGTCCTTCTGGAACATGCCCAAGTGTTGCAAACCATGCAATAGCTATTGTAGGCTGGGATGATAACTTTAAAAAAGAAAATTTCACAAAGCAACCTCCTATAGATGGTGCTTGGATTTGTAAAGATGCACAAACTGAAAGCTTTGGAGACAAAGGCTATTTTTATGTTTCATTTTGCTCAGATTCTATTGGGGAAGATGTATACGTTTTCACTGATGTAAGAGCTAGTAACGAATATGATGGAATATATCAACATGATGAAGTAGCTTTTAGTGGTTTTTGCAAAGGTGATGAACTTTCTGGAGATGATGATGAGATTAGAAAATCCATATTGTTTAATAGATATGAAGTAAAAAATGATGGTGAAGTGTTAAAAGAAATAGGTTTTTATACAACAAAACCAAATGCAGAATATGAAGTTTATTTAATTCCAGATTTTGATAATTTTAAGAAAGAAATAAGGAATAAGCATTTAAGTGATGGAGATGAATTTTATAACTTCCTTCAAGGTAAGAATTACAAACTATTTTCTGGAAAAGAACAATATGCAGGCTACCACACAAAGAAACTAAAGGAATCAGGACATTCTCTAACAAAAAATAAAGCTTTTGCTTTAGGTATTTGGACACGAAATCCAAGCTCTGAAGATAGTGAACATAAATGGGATATTGTCCTTGAAAAACAACAAACAGGTGGAATAGGCGATAAAGCTAAAGTAGGCTCTAATGAAACGTTTGCTTTCACTGATATGGGGCAATTAACGGACGTTAAAGCAACCGGTAATGCCTGCATAAAAGGCTATGTAAAAAAATAAAATTAAAATATTAAAAACAAACCTCTTTAGCTCTCTTTTTTAAAGACTATTAGAGGTTTGTATATAAAGTTTTATTCCACATTTCTCATAGTCTTTAATATATTACTCCTTTCAACACCAGATAATTTAAATATACCCCCTATTTATTGCAAACACAAATTTACATTTATACTAGTAATAACATTGCTTTATAACTATAATCTTTATGTCTAGTGAGGTTAACATGAAAATTAAATTTGTGCAAAAGTTTTTTAAAAGATTTGCTGAAATACAAATAAAATATAGGTTTGTGTTTTTGGCTATTCTTATAGTTTTTTCTATTTTTGGAATTATAGGTTTAAAGCATTTTAAAGCAAATGCAAATGAAGCAGACTGGCTTATAAAAGACAGTGAGCATTTACAAAAAGTTGAACGTTTTGAAGAACTTTTTGGAAGCAATGATACTATAGCACTACTAATAGAATCAGATAATATCTTTCAATTTGAAGTGCTAAAAATGATAAAAGACATAGGAAAAGAGTTATTAGATAATGTGCCTTATGCAGATTCCATTATGTCTATTACAGATGTTGATATAACGCTAGGAAATGAAGAGGGCATGGAAGTAATCCGTCCTTTTGAAGATGGCCTTCCAAATGACAGAGCAGAAATTGAAAAGTTTAAAAAACTAATTCTTTCTAGGAAGGCGTTAGTAAATAAAATTATTTCGTCAGACTGTAAAGAATCTTGGGTCATTCTTAACTTTTCTAAACTTCCACCAGAAGAAGAATGGCAAAAAAACCATGAAAGTACCCCTATGTATGTTGTAGGGCAAGCTGCAATAGACATTGTAACTCACCCAAAATGGAAAAGTGATAAATACACAATAAAACCTATAGGCTTACCTTACACAGAAACAGAAGAAAAAGTTGCTATGCAGGTAGAAATAAAAAAGACAATAACTTTAAGTTTTGTGGTTATGCTACTATTAATCGCAATTTTTTCAATGTCTATAGTGGGCACAATTGTTCCTGTAGTAGCATCTAGCTTAGGCATTATTGTAGTTTTTGGCTATATGGGATATTTTGGAATAGAAGCAGAGCAAAACATGTTAAGCCTTCCCATTCTTCTTGCAATGGCACTTTCTATTGGCTATTCCATTCATCTTCTCAATTCATTTAAACATTATTTTTACATACAAGGCAAAAGAAAAGAGGCTGTAATTAAGTCTATAGAGGAAACAGGCTGGCCATTATTTTTCACTGTAGTAACAACTGTTGTCTCCCTTCTTTCGTTTTTAACAACTTCATTATCTCCTATAAGATGGGTGGGCTTAACATGTGCATTAACTGTTTTATCAGTTTATTTTTACACTGCAACTCTCATTCCTATAATTATGAGCTTTGGTAAAGATCGTAAACCATTACTTGAAGAAGGAAAGACAAAAAAACTTTTTCATAGAGTTGACGAGAAATTTGGATGCCTAGGTTCTTTTGTAATAAAACGTAGATGGGTAATTATTACTATTTTTATTATAGCTTTCATAGCCTGTCTTCCCGGTTTAATGCGTGTTACAGTTAATATGGATAGTTTTAGTTTTTTAGGAAAAAGAATTCCATATCTTAATAGAATATATCAAATCACTCAGTCCCAACTAGGCTCTTATTTTAACTATAATGTAATGATAACTTTTAAAGAAGACGATGCAATAAAAAATCCGTCTGTATTAAAGAGAGTGGAAGAATTAGAAAATGTTATTGGTACCCTAAAAGGAACAAAGAAAAATGAAGGAGTTCCAAAAGTTTTTTCACTTATTAGTGCCATAAAAGAAATGAACCAAACATTAAATGGTGATGATCCTAACTTTTACAAAATACCAGATGATGAAAAAGCCATCGCTGAAATGCTTTTGTTTTATAGCATGTCAGGAGGAAGTGCAAGCCAATGGGTTGATGATGAATATAAAACATTGCGCCTAAGAGCTGAAGTAGCTCAGTTTAATTCTAAAGAATTAGCAAGTAGCATAAAAACACTAAGAAAAGAGGCTGAACGTATTTTCCCAGATGCTGATGTGTTTTTAGTAGGCTTGGCAGTTGATTTTGCAGAATTAAATGACTACATAGTTATTGGAGAGCTTTATTCATTTATATCTTCCATTATAGCAATTGCTTTTTTAATGGCGTTGGTTTTTGGAAGCATAAAACTAGGGCTTATAGGACTTATTCCAAATATAGCCCCTATCATTGCAATAGGTGCTATAATGGGCTATTTAGACATTCCACTTGACATGATGACTATGACTATTATGCCAATGATTTTAGGCATTGCTGTTGATGACACCATTTATTTTATGACACATTCAAAGTTTGAATTTGAAGAAAGCGGAGACTATTCTTTAGTAGTGATTAATTCATTTAGGTCGATTGGGAAAACCCTTGGTGCTACAACTGTAATTTTATGTGCATCTTTTGTTTCTTACTCTGTTTCTCTTCTTGATGGCATTGTTCGCATTGGTCTTTTGGGAGCATTAGGTCTTTTTCTAGCTCTTGTTGCAGACTATTTTATGACACCTGTTTTAATCTATATTTTAAAACCATTTAAAAAATAGACTAATAAAAACAATAATACTATACTTTTTATAAGCTTATAAAAAGTATAGTATTAGCCATTAAA
>CAUUIE010000006.1:0-33138 GCA_963545065.1 uncultured Treponema sp. | reverse complement strand
TTTCCAAGTAGCAGTTTTAAGATAGCCTTCATTTATTCCAATATAATATCTTCCAAGCTCGCCATTTCTTATAGCTTTTGAAAAACATTTAGCTCCTTTTAAACTTTGTGAAAAAGTTAAGATTCCTGACGTATCTTTATCAAGACGATGTAGTGCTCCGACAGAAAAAGAAAGCGAATTACTAGCTGGGAATTTTTTTTTCACTATTTCATCTATACTATTTTTTCCATGCGTTACACACCCTGCTCTTTTATTCAAAAACAAAAGATGTTCTGTTTTTAAAATAACGTCTAGCTCAATACTGTTTTTTATTATTTTTGATTCTATTGTTTTACACTCCTCTAATCTTTCATCTATATATAAAACATCATTTAAGGTAGTTAAAACATTTGGTTTTACTTTTAAACCATTTAATCTTATTAAACCATTTCTAATAGATGAATATACAAAAGAAATAGGAGCATTTTTTAAAAACCGCCTTGCTACACGGTCCACCCTCCTATTTGAGTCATTTTCTTCTATTATGTATTCGCTCATTCTTTATTTTAAAACAGACAAGGGGTCAATCAATTTTCCATGTTTATATATAGAAAGGTGAACATGAGGTCCTGTAGACATACCCGTATTTCCCACAAAAGCTATAATCTCTCCTTGAACCACTTTTTGACCCCTTCTAGCTTTAAACTTGCTCAAATGCCCATACAAAGTTTGATAGCCATTTGAATGGGTAACTATCATATAGTTGCCAAAAATACGGGAAGAACTTATTTCGCTTACAGTGCCATCAAGAACTACTTTTATAGGAGTGCCTGTAGGAGCTGCTAAATCTATTCCTGAATGAAAACTTTTTCGTCCAGTAAACGGATCCTTTCTGTAGCCAAAAGGAGATGTAAGTCTCCCTTTTATAGGATATATAAAAAGTTCTCCCATTGCACGTTGTAATTCTGAACGGGAAAGTGATGCACCAGGAATAAACAAACGTTTTCCAATTTCTAAAGAGCCATCACTTATATCATTTGCATCTAACAAATGCTCAATAGCAATATTAAATTGTTTTCCTATCTTTTCTAAAGAATCTCCTTGTTTCACTACATATATTATCCCATCCATAGATGGAATGAGTAGTTTAGTGCCTGTCATAATGCGACGAGCATTAGTAATATTATTTACTGAAAAAATAGTTCCAATTTTTCTTAATCCCATTTTATATGCAATACCACCTATAGTATCCCCATTTTTAACAATATATTCTGTATATTTTACTTCCTTAATAGTTTCAGGCAATGAAATATTACTTATTTCCTTTGCTTCACTTTGTGGCATGGCAATATCGCTTAAAAACTTTTCCACTTTTTCATCCTTTTCAAATCTTATATTATTTAAAAAAGATGAGTTGTTTTGTATTAGTTTGTATAAAAAGTTTATAGTAATAAAAGATGCTAAAAAGACAAAGAAAATAATTAAAAAATATCGAAAAATTGAAATATACTTCTTATTTAGAGTAATGTGGGTTTTTCTTTTTATGGTAATGCTATCATCAAATAAAGAGGGGTCAAGAGAATTGATATATGCTGAAATTTCAAGTCTATTTACTTGTGTAGCATTTTTTTTAATCTTTAAAAATTCGCGATGACTTTTTGTTTTTTTTCCTTGATAAATACTATCTTGAAAAAAGAAAGTTTGAGATGCCATGTTTTAGAATATCGGCAACTTATTTTTTTAATATTACAAATTGCATTTAGGAAAATAAATATATAACAAATTTGAAGCTATGCAAGAGGTTTTATTAGCACATAACAAAAAGTATTTATCAATTCTTAAAAATCATATTGATTATTTTTCTAATTGACCTTATTATATAGGTGTAAGGCTTATATGGCGTATACGAAAGTTACGCTAAAATAAGAGGAGTATGCATATGTCTTACAAAATTTCTAATGCTTGCATTAATTGTGATGCTTGCACTGCTGAATGCCCTGTTTCTGCTATTTCTGAGCAAAATGGGAAGCATGTGATTGAAGCTAGCATTTGTGTTAGCTGTGGGTCTTGTGCAGGAGTGTGTCCTGTAAATGCAATATCTGAAGAATAAGATTTCTTAAATCTTCTTAAGATATTGTGTTCCTGCGTGGTGTTCTTTAAGGATGAATGGAATATTAACAAGCTATAAAAAGGCTTTTTCACGCCTTTTTGTGTTCCTCCTGTTTTGCTTGTTGTGCGTAATTGCAAGTGTACTAATAGTCTTTCCAGTATTTTATTTAGCTACATTGCATAAAGGGATTTACACACTAGTGTGTTCTGTTTTAATCCTTTTTACTCTTACTTTTTTTATTATTAAAAGATTAGTAACTTTGTACCGTAAAAGCCCACGCAGGCTCTTTTTACTTCTGTTAAAGTTGCTAATTGTTGTTTTATGTTTTTCATCTTTTATAATACTAACTATTAACTTATATAGAACACTCGCTATTACATCATTTTTTGCTTTTATAATTATTTATATTGCAGTGGTGCCACTCATTTCAAAGTAGCAAAGTTTGCTCTTATTTCCACCATATTAAAATAATAAGTGTTGTTATAATTGCAAAAATTAGAATATATATCCATTTAGGTAATGCATCGTCATATGCTTTAATTTTTTCTTTTTTTTGAAAGATTGAATGCTTTTCTTTTTTTTCATTACGTTTATGTTTATTTAAAGCATAACCACACTTAGGGCACCCATTAGTAAATTGAGAGGCAGAGCCTAAATAATTGCAAGAAGGGCAACGAACAGAAGCAAAAAAACGCCCACAATGTGGACATAATGGAGCATTTCTTTTTACTTCTTTTCCGCAGTTTTCACAAAAGAATTTTGGGCTTTCACTTTTCATCTAATCTTAATTTACTTACCACAAGAAGAACAAGAAGAGGAGCTACAGGAAGAGCAAGAACAAGAAGAGGCATGTGAGGCAGAGTGTGTATTGGAAGAATGCGGGGCTTTATGATCAGTAGCGTAAAAACCTGTACCTTTAAAATTAATAGAAATACCACCAGACAACACACGCCTTAACGTATTTTCATTGCACTTAGAACAAAGCTTTAATGGCTCTTCACTCATTTTCTGAAAAACTTCAAACCTGCTTCCACATTTTTCGCACTCATATACATAAGTTGGCATAAAACGTCCTCCCTAAAACAATAGCAATGCTTATTTAATACACCACTTGTTTTATAATTTCAACTAGTCTATCGGTAAAAACTTTAGCATTTTCAACAATGATTTCATTTTCTTTAATATTTACTTGGCTTTTTAATAATTTGCTTAATAAAAGCCTTGTTGCAAAGCTTGCTTGTAAATTTTCCACCTTTAAAATAACTTTGCAGTTATAAATCTCTTTTGTTTTACTAGAATCTTTAATAAGATATATTTTTACATTTTCAATAGGTAAATCTAAATTTATTCCTAATATCCTATAAAGAAAAAAATAAGGATTAGAAACAAACACACAAATAGCTCCTGAAGGGTTTCCTTGTTGAATTTCCATTTCAAAATCTATATCAAATGTGTGAGGACGAGGCATGTCCACTTTTTCTAATAATTCATTAATTTTATTATTTTTTGTTGTATTATAAGAAAAAAGTGCTATATCTTTTGTTGGAATAGAAAAAAATGAAAAAGAGGGACTAGATCTTTCTAAAATATCATCTTTTCTCTCATAATAAATATAGCCTGAATCTATTATTTTTCTTTCCCAACCATCTTTTTTTTTTAAAACAAAACCTGCAATACTTTTGGGGTAATTTCCTATAGCACAAATATCATAACTTAATTTATCTTTTTCATATGTTTCTTCTATTAAAGAATCCATTTCGCTGGATAAGCCCCCACTATCCTTTCCTTCTTCGCTTTGCTCTATTTCTTCTAAAAAAGAATCTTTATTCCTCTCATCTGTTTCAATTTCCATTTTTTCTTTTAATTGCAATCTTTTATTTAAAAATAAAGACACATATATATAATTTGTTCTATCAAGTGCTTTTTTTACATATTTATGACTTGGTAATATTTTTTCTAAAAGATTCCTATTTTCTTTAAGAGGAATGAATAAAAAAACATCTGAGCCTTCTGCTATAACATTAGCTGCTGCAAAAGAACCGCGTGGGGGAAAACTAGTGCAGGAAATTACAAAAAAGAGAACGAAAGGTAGAACAAAAAAAAGCTTATTCATATTTTTTAATTCCAATTTTCCATACTTTACTATCACTTTCTACTTTTGAGTGTCCTAAAACATCTTCAAATTTAAAAGTCCAATTTAAACTAGAAGAAAGCGTTTCGCTTGCTATGTAAGGTATATGAGCTAAATAGGCTTTTTCTAGTATTTTACCGTCTTCTTCGCTTCCTTCAAAATAAACGTAAAGAGAAATTCTATCAGTTACTTTTAAAGAACATTCTTTTCTTAAACTTTGAATACCACGCACTAAATCCCTAACATAGCCTTCAAGCAAAAGTTCTTCTGTAATCTTAGTATCAAGCCCAATTGTTAAAGTGCCATCATTTACCACTTTTAGATTTTCTTTTTCTACCCTTGTAATTACTAATTCTTCTTGACTTATTTCGACTAAAGTAGAAGAACATTCCAAACTTATTTTAGTTCCTTCCAGCAAAGATTGAAGACTTGAAGAAGGGATTTCTTCAATTTTTTTTGCTACATCTTTCATGTCTTTGCCTAATCTTTTCCCTAACACTTTATAATTTGCCTTAGCTTTATATTCAACCATTTCATCTTCACGCTCATGAAAAATTACTTCTTTAACATTAAGCTCTTCCACAATGCTTTCTTTCATTTCTAGTAACGAAGCTTGCTCTTCTTTATTTTTAGTTACAATTTCTACTGCTTTTAATGGTTGTCTAATTTTTAAATTGAACTGATAGCGAAGACTCCTAGCCATAGAAATAGCTTTTTGTACTGTTTCCATCTTAAACTCAAGCCTTTCATCTCTTAACTTTTCATCATATAATGGATAATCACATAAATGGATGCTTATAGGCTCATCTTCTCTTTTTAAGTTTTGCCAAATATTTTCTGTAACAAATGGCACCACTGGAGCAATTATTAGGGAAAAACGTTTTAATGCATTATATAAAGCTGTATAAGCTTGAATTTTATCATTATCATTTTCACTTTTCCAAAAACGACGGCGAGAGCGACGAATATACCAATTATTAAGTAAATCTATGTATGATACCATTTTAGGAATTGACAAAGAAAGGTCGTAGTTGTCAAAAGCCTTAGTTACTTCCATCACTAGCTTTTCTGTTATAGAAGTTAACCACCTATCAAGTGGGTTAGTAAAATAATTCAAAGGCTCCTTTGGAAAAATTGGATTATATATGCCGTCTATATTAGCATAGGTTACATAAAAACTATAACTATTCCAAAAGGGAATTATAATTCCTTTAAGCACATCTTTAATTCCTTCATCGCAATATTTTAAGTCTTCAGCTTTCACAACATTAGAGTTAACTAAAAAAAGACGCAAAGCATCTGCACCAAAAGAATTAATCACTTCATTTGGGTCGGTGTAATTACGTAAAGACTTAGACATCTTCCTTCCATCTTTTGCTAACACCAAGCCTGAAACAACACATGCCTTAAAAGCACTTTTTCCAAAAAGAGCCGAGCTTAAAACAGTTAGAGTGTAAAACCAGCCACGTGTTTGGTCTAACCCTTCTGCAATAAAATCTGAAGGAAAATATTTTTCAAAATGCTCTTTGTTTTCAAAAGGGTAATGGTTTTGAGCATATGGCATAGCTCCTGATTCAAACCAACAATCTAACACTTCACTAACGCGTTTCATAGGTTTGCCACAATTAGGGCAGGCAATGGTAACATTGTCCAAAAAATGTTTATGAAGGTCTGTTAAAGCAACCCCTGATAACTTTTCAAGCTCTTTTGCACTTCCCACGCAAGATGTTTTTCCACATTCAGCACACCTCCATATAGGAATAGGATTTCCCCAATAGCGATTTCTGCTTATTGCCCAGTCTCTAGCACCTTCTAACCATTTACCAAAACGTCCATGTTTTATATGGGAAGGTTGCCAGTTAATTCCTTCATTCACTTTAAGCATAGTATCTTTTATTTTTGTAACCTTAACAAACCAGCTTTCTACTGCACGATATATTAAAGGAGAAGCACACCTCCAGCAGTGTGGATAGGAGTGTAAGATTGTATCTCTTTTAAAGAGTTTTCCCTCATCCTTTAATCTTTCTATAATCTGTTTGTCTGCATTTTTTACAAACATACCTTCATATTCAGGCACTTCTTTTGTAAACTTACATTCTGCATCAATAGGACAGATAGTTGGAACACCTGAATCCTTAAAAAGAGCATTATCATCCTCTCCAAAACCAGGAGCTAGGTGAACAATACCTGTACCGTCCTCTGTAGTCACAAAGTTTCCTAACATTACCTTAAAAGCACCTTTAGCTCCATCTTTTGTCTTTCCATCTTCATTTGCTTTTAAGTGGGAAAAGTAAGGGAAAATGGGCTCATATAATAAACCCTCTAAGTCTTCTCCCTTAAAATATTTTAATACTTTATAGGACTTATTTTCATCATTTTTTTTTGAATTAACTTTTTTTTCAAGAACTGCATCTTTTCGGGAGGAAAGTAATATATAGTGAAGACCATTGTTTTCTTCTATTAAAACATAATCGAATGTAGGACCTACTGCAAGACCTAAATTTGAAGGGAGAGTCCAAGGGGTTGTAGTCCACACAAGAAATGAAGTGTCTTTTGGAATATCGTTATAAATTGAAGTAGCTTTGCTGTTTTTTAAAACTCCTCTAATAAAGAATTTAACTGTTATTGCAGGATCGTTTACATCCTTATAACCTTCCATGCTAAGCTCATGATTAGAAAGAACAGTTGAACATCTTGGGCAATATGGCAAAATGTAATAACCTACGTACAATAGATTTTTTTCAAATAACTCTTTAATTACATGCCAGATAGATTCCATATATTCTTTATTCATTGTTTTATAATCATTTTCAAAATCTACCCACCTGCCAAGCCTTGTTATAGTTTTCCTCCATTCTTTCACATAACGAAGCACACTTTTTCTGCATTCTTCATTAAATTTATCAACACCATATTTTTCTATATCTGTTTTTGAATTAAGATGAAGCTCTTTTTCTATCAAGTTTTCTACGGGAAGACCATGACAATCCCAACCAAATCGGCGGTTTACAAGGAATCCTTTCATTGTTTTATATCTTGGAATTATATCTTTTATTGTGCCTGGAACAAAATGTCCAAAGTGTGGTAAACCTGTTGCAAAAGGAGGTCCATCAAACAAAATAAATTCAGTAGAGTCTTTTCTATTTTCTATTGTTTTTTTAAAAACATCCATTTCTTCCCAAAATGCAAGAATCTTTTCTTCCTCTTTTGGAAAATCAACCTTAGGGTCAACTTGCTTATACATACTTCTCCTTAAAAAACGAATCTTTTTGTTATTTAATAGCTTACTCAAGGCCCCTTAAGGGAAATAAGTTATTCCAAATAAAACAAACCTTTTTTAACTTAGAATAAAAATTCCCCTATAAACTATAAGACATTGATACTAAATAGCTAATATTAATATAAATTTAATAGAAATGGAAGAGTTAAAAGAAGAAAATCAAATGCAACCACAAATAAAAAATAATCTCTATTATAATAAGCGATGTTTTAATAATAATTTATAAAATCGTTATATTTTAAGGAGTATTTTTATGAAAAAGAAAAATATTATTATAGGAATCATCTCATCTTTATGTACTATTTTTGTAATATTGATTTTAATTATTTTGGGAGTATGGAAAAATGAAATTTCTACAGTGATGAGTATAAAACAATTAAGAGAAAAAAATGATTCTCATTTAGATGGTTATGTATACGAAATGCGTGTTAAAGGTGGTTTTTATTTTGATGATTTTTTAAAACAAGGTGGAGCTAAAAATGACAGTGAGCTAATAAAATTCATAACAAGAAACATTACAAAAGGGCTTTTAAAAATGGGCATAAAAGAAAGTAATATAGGTTGTTCTTCTTTTACAGCAAAAACAGAAAGTGGAGATGTGCTTTTTGCAAGAAATTATGATTTTGCAAAAACAAACACTTGTCTTGTATACACAAAGCCGGAAAATGGCAGATATGCATCAATTTCTACTGTTGATTTGCAATTTGTAGGAATAAAATGTGATAAAGGAATTCAAAGTGCTATGGATAAAATTAGTGCACTTGCAGCTCCATTCGCTCCTTTAGATGGAATAAACGAAAAAGGAGTAAGTTGTGGTATTTATATGACATATCAAGGAGATAAAACTGTTGCAACAAATCAAAACACAGAAAAACCTGATATTACTTCAACTACAATGTTACGCCTCATTTTAGATTATGCTGATAGTGTGGACAAAGCTGTAAAGCTAATTTCTCAATATGACCTTCATGACTCTGCTAACACTTCTTACCATTATATGGTTGCAGATAAGACAGGAAAAAGTGCAATTCTTGAATGGGTAAACGGAAAAGACACAGAAGATAACGATGGAGAAAAGAGAAAGTTAATTGTTACATATAATGATAAAGATTCTCATATTGGAGAAGTGGAAGCAAAGGCAAAGTATCAATGTGTTACTAACTTCATTATCCAGCCTAATTATTATGGAGATAATGAAAAAAAACCTGGATATGACCGTTACGAAAAGCTTTATTCTGAACTTTCTAAAACAAATGGAATAGTAAAAGATGAAGATGAAGCTATGAGAATATTAAGCATTGTTGGAAGACGTAGCTGGAAAAATGATGATAATAATGGTTGCACAGTCCATAGTGTTGTGTATAACCTTACAAAAAACACTGTTCTTTGGATTCCAAATGAAAACTATAATGATGAAACTGCTATTTTTAGAATTACACTTAAAGACTAAATTCTAAAATAAGTAATTATTATTAAAGTATTTTTTAAAATACCCTCATTTCTTTAAAGTGAAAAAAACAATTCAAGGCTATTGTTTTAAACATATTTTCCCTAAGTTACTATCTTTTTAAGTGCTAGGGGGTAAATATATGTGAAAGATTTTCATTTTAATGATTGTTATAAATTGGATATAGTTAATATCGAAATGTAACAGAGGGTATTTATTTAGAGAAGACTTAGTTTTTGTTGAATTATCAATTTCTAATATTGCAAAGCCATATGTCTTTCTAAAAACACAATAGAAAAGCTAATAATTTATTTATTAAAACTAGATAAGTAACATTAAAAAAAAGTAATTGACATAATAAAAATAAAAATATACAATTCCTCACATTCCATTAATGAGTGAGTTTTAAGGGCAATTAGCTCAGTTGGTTAGAGTACAAGCATGACACGCTTGGGGTCACTGGTTCGATTCCAGTATTGCCCATTTTCTTTACTTTTTCTCCTTAAAAATGTTGAAGATTTAGATCCGTTAGCTCAGTTGGATAGAGCGGTTGCCTCCTAAGCAACAGGTCGGACGTTCGAATCGTCTACGGGTCATAAAGAGAGCGTATTATCTACGCTCTCTTTTATTTTTAAAGACATAAGAAAACTATCTTTTTAACTGCAAATATATATGATCTGCAAGCCCAAAGCCTGCATGCTTTGTTAAGTTTCTATTTAGTTCATCATACATCATATCTTTATACATTTTTGAAGCAAAAGATTCCTCTCCCAATAGAGTTTTACCTGTAAGTGTTGAACGCATTGAATCTGTCATAATTTTAACAAAATAAGACTCTAATTCAAGTGCTTTTTCATATAAAGTACTAGTTTTGTCTATTGTTTTAACCCTAATATCACCTTCTGGAGAATATTCTTTATACGCTCCTTTTGCCATGCCTTGAGGCTCTGCCTCTTTATCATGTGGTGTTGGGTTTTCAATCTTAAAAGATGTAGCAAAGTCTCCAGGCAACATAGAAGAAAACTGTTCCACTTTTTTAGCCATGCCTCCATTGCCTTCTATTTTGCTATTCTCTTCGTCTTTTGCTTTTAATGTAAGACTATCAAAAAGCTTTGAAAACGAAGAGGGGCTAGAATCATTTCCAAATGTGTTTTGCAACATCTCTACCATATTATGAGAATTTACTCTGCTAACATTTGATAAAGACATATCCATAAAATCACCTTAAATTAAAGAATTCTTCTATCTTTTTAAACCTACAGCGGTGCCTAACATGCTATCGCTTGTTTGAATTGCTTTAGAATTAAACTCATATGCTCTTTGAGCTACAATCATTGCAACCATTTCACTCACTGTAGAAACATTAGACATTTCCAAAAACTTATGTTCTGTTTTTCCAAAACCAAAAAAGCCAGGTCTACCAGGAATAGCAACTCCAGAAGCTGGTGTTTGTCTAAATAAATTAGTGCCTTCAGCAGAAAGACCTGCATTGTTTTGAAAGCGGTATAATTCAATTTGCCCTACATCAATAGGATCGTCAACATCTGCTACTTTAACCGACACTCTTCCATCGCGACTAATCATTATAGTGCTTTCTCTATAGCCTTCTGGAAAGATAATCTCAGGTAGCACTCTAAGACCATTAGATGTTACAAGCTGTCTTTGAGAATCCACCTTAAAAGAACCATCTCTTGTATAAGCATATGTTCCATCATATTGCAAAACACGAAAAAAACCATCGCCTTGTATTGCAACATCGCTTATCACACCTGTGTGTTGTAGCGAACCTTGTTCAAATATTCTTTGAGTTGCAGCTAACCTAGCACCATGACCTAGTTCCACGCCTACGGGAGTTACAGTGTCTTCAGTTGCAACAGTTCCTGCAGCTTTTACTGTTTGATATAATAAATCTTCAAATTCTGCTCTTTGTTTTTTAAAACCTGACGTATTAACGTTAGCTAAATTATTTGCAACAGTGTCTATATTTGTCTGCTGTGTATTCATTCCTGTTGCTGCCGTCCATAAACTCCTAACCATTCATGCCTCCCTTTCTAAGCCTTAACCACTTCATTCCACAATTTTCCCATCATATTATCCACGGAATGAACACATTTTTGATTTGCTTCATAAGCCCTATTCACTTCTATCATTCTTACCATTTCATTCACTACATTAACATTTGAAGTTTCTAAGAAATTTTGAATAACACGAGGTCTTGCAGGACCTTCTGCTGCAATAGCTTGTCCTGTAATTTCATTTGGTAAATAAAAACTAGAACCTTTTTTATTTAAATATCTATCGTTTTCAAATTCTACTATCTTTAAACGGTCTATATATTGTGAATCTGCTTCAGGCTCTGTTATAGGACGTGCAAAAATGCGACCGTCAACATCTATTGTGTACTCCATATCTTGCAAAAAGATTTTTCCATCTTCTCCCATAACAGGATAACCTTCTTTTGTTTCCAAATATCCTTCAACACCTATAAGAAAATTACCATTACGCGTATAATGTTCCCCTTGCGGAGTGCTAATTGCAAAAAAACCTTTACCATCTAGTGCTAAATCTGATGGAGAGAAGGTTTGTTTTAAGGAGCCTTGTTCAAATTCGGTAAAGACTTCATTTGTTTCAACACCAAGTCCTAACTTACCAATAATTGGAGCTAAGTCTACAGAGCCAAATGGGTGGCGTAAAACGCCATCATCATTCATTCGTCTAAGGAGTAGCTCAGGAAAACTCTTTTGAAAAGATACATCTCTTTTAAAGCTTGTTGTGTCAACATTTGCTAAATTATTAGAAATAACATCTAACTGCCTTTGCTGTGCTAACATTCCACTTGCTGCAGTATACCAACCTCTCACCATAAAACACACCTCAAAAAAGACTAATGCTAAGATTAGCTTACCTAAAGATAATCGGTATTTTCATTCAAACATTAAGATTATGTAAAAATATTTTTTTATATTTTCTTGCTATTTTACTAACCTTAAACAAAAAGTAAGACCTTACATTGTCTTAAAAAAGACAAAATGTCTATAAAGTTTAATAAAAAAGTTACATATATATAGAAGAAACTTTTTAAAAGATGTTTGGTTTATCCTATTAAAATGATTTTTATTAACGCTTGTACTTTTAATCTTTTCGCCTTCTCTTTTATGAATGAACTGCCACTTGCTTTACGGGCAAAGCCTAGCTATTTAATGGAAAGTCTCCTCTTCCTTTATTTAAAGCCCTCTTACTCATCTTTAAAATCCTTCACCTTTTTAAAAACTACGTACTTCCCTCCCAAATTCTAGCTAGACTTTCTTCAAAAACTAGCTAGTTTTTACTAAAACTCTAGCTAGAATAGGACCCAGTTTACTACTAGAACATGCCTCCCATCATTACAATAAACGCATAGCTACATATGTAACACTATTGCATCAATTCTAGCTAGAAGAGGGTCCACGTTTTAGCTAGAAGTGATGCTGTGTAATAACTAGAGTGTAGTCCTAATCATTTAAGTAATAATATATGAATTCTAGTAGCACCAGATCACGCCGATTAGCTTAAGGGAGACGTCCGTCTAGCTAGCGGGAGGTGTCCTGTTAGCTAGTGATAAGGGGTGGTGAGGGGGCTTTAGAATTATTATAAAACATTAATGTTAGTTTTTTAATAATTTTAAGGTATGTTTTTGTTTTTAAAAAGCCTTAATTTAGAATATCTAAAAAAGGGCGGTGAGTCTTTACAAGGGTAACTTCAAATTTAAGTTTACCTTTTGATCATGTTTATAGCACTAGTTTTATCATGTGCTATTTAAATTTCTTTTGTATGAAGGTCTTGAATCACAAGACATTTTATCTCCTTTGCTCCCATCTTTGATTGAAAAAGTAACATCATTATATTTATCACTTTTAATAGTTAAGTTTAACTTTGTATCTTAATTAGGATGAAAAAGCTTTCTTTCCAAAGATGTTAGGGCTCGAATATCTCCCTAGTTTACATAATGATGAAAAATATATAGTATAATGTAAATATGTGATGTATGGAGGTGAGAATGAAAAAACTTATTACAGCTGCGTTGCCTTATGTAAACAATGTGCCACATTTAGGAAATTTAATTCAAGTGCTTTCTGCTGACGTTTTTGCAAGATATTCAAGACTAAAAAAGGATGAAACACTTTATGTTTGTGGAACAGATGAATATGGCACTGCCACAGAAACAAAAGCATTAGAAGAAAAAAAAACACCAAAAGAGCTTTGTGACTACTACCATGCACTTCATGCAAAAGTATATAATTGGTTTGGAATTACTTTTGATTATTTTGGTAGAACTTCTATAGAAGAACATACTGAAACTACACAAAATATTTTTTTATCTCTTTATAAAAATGGCTATATTAAAGAGCACACAACAGAACAGTTTTTTTGCCCACATTGCAATCGCTTTTTAGCAGATAGATATATTTTAGGAGAGTGTCCGAACTGTGGAAAAGAAGCGAGAGGAGATCAATGTGAATCTTGTGGAAAACTTTTAGAACCCACGGAACTAAAAACGCCTATTTGTTCCACATGCCATGGAAAGCCCATATTAAAAGAAACTAAACATTTATATATTGATTTACCTGGTATTTTCCCAAAATATAATGAATGGTTAGACGAAACTCTTAAAACTTCTTCTTGGGCAAATAATGCAATACAAGTAACAAAGGGCTGGATTAAAGAAGGTCTTGAAGAAAGAGCAATAACTAGAGATTTAAAATGGGGCATTCCCGTTCCTTTAAAAGAATATGAACATAAGGTTTTTTATGTATGGTTTGACGCTCCTATAGGCTATATTTCACTTACTAAACACTGGGCTTATGAAATGAAAGAAGATTGGAAAACGTGGTGGCTAAACGCAAATGATGTAAAGCTTTTTCAATTTATTGGCAAAGATAATATTCCATTTCACACAGTAATTTTTCCCTCTTCACTTATAGGCACAGGTGAGAAATGGACCACATTATATAGAATGTCTAGTTCAGAATATTTAAATTATGAAGACGGTAAGTTTTCTAAGTCTAAAGGTGTTGGTGTTTTTGGCACAGATGTCATGCAAACTGATATTGCACAAGACATGTGGAGATTTTATATTTTCTATAATAGACCTGAAAAATCAGATTTTCAATTTACTTGGAAAGATTTTAGGGAAAGGGTGAATAGTGAGCTAGTTGGGAATTTGTGTAATTTAGTAAACCGCACAACTACATTTGTAAGAAAATCATACAATGGTGTAGTTCCAGAAGTTGATGATTTTCAATTGGAAGCTAGCGATTTAAAGGAGCTTAAAGCTATAAGAGATAGTACTGAAAAGACACGTAAAAATGTTGAAACATTTATGGAAATGGGGCAGTTAAAAGAGGCCTTTCATGAAGTGTTTGCACTTTCCGATATTGGAAATAAAGCTTTTCAAAAGGGGGAGCCTTGGAAGTGCATAAAAGAAAAGCCTTTATATGCAAAAGCTTTAATAAAAGAGCTTTGTTATTTAATTAAAGATGTTTTAATTTTATCTCATCCTTTCATTCCGTTTTATGCAAGTGAAGCAATAAAGTTTTTTGGAAGGGAAATATTTTCCGGTTATGTCTTTGATGGTAAATGTCAAAAGAATGAAATAAAAGATGATGCATTAACATTTTCTGATATCGGTAAACGTATAGGTCTTACTAAGATTGAAGGAGAACATATAATTTTTAAGATGCTTGATGAGGCAAAAATAAAAGAATATAAAGCTAAATTTTCTGGGGAGAAAATGGATAAGATAGAAGAAAAAAATAATGAGAAAGCAGTAAAAAACGGATGCAAGAGTGAAGAAAAAGAAAGTCTTTCTATTATAGAAACTTTCTTACAAAAAATCATATTAAAAACAGCGAAAATTTTAGAAGTGAATCGCCACCCTAATGCAGATAAGTTATATATATTAAAAGTGGATGATGGAAATAGTAAAGAAAGGGTGATTCTTTCAGGGCTTGTCGGTTTTTTCACTGAAGATGAGTTACTGAATAAAAATATTGTAATAGTAGATAATTTAAAGAGCCGAAAAATGAGGGGTATTGACTCTCATGGAATGCTTTTAGCTGCATCTTTTGAAAAAGATGACGGTAGTGAAGTGCTTGAACTTGTCTCTTTAGAAAGTGCACCTACTGGGATAAGGTTGGGGCTTAAAGGATATGAGATGCCTTTAATAGATAGTGATAAACAAATTAATGCTGACCTTTTCTTTTCTGTGCCTATTAAAGCGAAAGATGGTTTAGTTCAAATTGATGGTGTACCTTTAGTGATGAATGGAGAGGAGGTAAGGCTAAAAGTGGTGAAAGAAGGGGATGTAGGATAGGTTTTAAGACGTAGAGTTTTTGGTGTGGTTTTACTTGACAATAAGGCTTGTAAGATATTTAATTTTATTATTTTTAATAGTTTTTTAGGAGGTTTAAAATTTATGGATTCAAATAAGGTTGATATTTTTTTTGTTAGCAAGGCTAAGTATTTTCCTCAAGATAAGATTGTTATTATGAGAGAGAAAATGTTAAGTGCTGATGATTCTAAGTTTAATATTATTAGTTCTATAGACTTAAAAGATCCCATTATGCTACTCGTTCTTTCAATATTGTTTGGTAGCTTGGGAGTAGACCGTTTTTTGATAGGTGATATTGGCATGGGTGTTTTAAAACTTTTAACGGGTGGTCTTTGTGGCATTTTAACTATTGTAGATTGGTTTTTAATTCAAAGTAAGGCAAAAGAAATGAATTATAACGCTGTTATGATGGCCCTTTAGTTATTATAATAGAAGTGCATATTATATGAAAATGAAGAAGATGATAATTATATTTTCTTTTTTGTTTTTAATAGTGTTGTTGCGTTACTTTTTAAGATTAGGTTGTGTGGTTCAAAGGATTGCACATATTCCGTGTCCAGCTTGTGGAATGACAAGAGCATTGGTTTCTTTTTTAAAAATGGATTTAAACTCTTACTTTTACTATAATGCTTTTGCCGTTCCTGTAACTTTTAGTGTCGCGTTTTTGTTGTGCGACACTAAAAAGTTTAAAGCTATGAAGTTTATAAGTATTATAATTATCTTTTTAAATTTCTTTTACTACTTGTATCGTTTGTTTTTTAATCTTATACCTTAATTTTTTTTATAAAAGCACTTAATAGCATAGTTTAAAACTTTAATGTCTTTAACTTTCTCTCTTTAATCTTTTTTTCTTTTTTTATATTATACTCATCTTAATAAAGCGTGAATTATTTAATAAGACATGAATTATATCATTTATTCGAGGGGGGGATTGAGTTTTATGCGAATGACTAAAATGTATATGCCAACATTAAAAGAGGTGCCACAAGAGGCTCAAATAAAAAGCCATCAATTGCTACTTAGGGCTGGTATGATTAGAGCTTTGGGAAACGGACTTTTTGCATACCTACCATTAGGACTATTAGTTTTTAGAAAAATTGAAAAGATAATAAGAGAAGAGATGAATAACATAGGCTGTCTTGAGTTTAAACCCCCTGTTGTAGTTCCAGGCTTTCTTTGGCAAGAATCAGGAAGATGGGAGAAAATGGGGGAGGAGCTATTAAGATTTAAAAATAGATTAGAGCAAGACATGGTGATAAGCCCAACTGCAGAAGAAGCTTTTACTTTTCTTTTGCGTTATGAAGCCACATCTTATAAAGACTATCCTATTTTTACATATCAAATTAACACAAAATATAGAGATGAGATACGCCCTCGCTATGGTCTTATGAGAGCAAGAGAGTTTACAATGAAAGATGCTTATTCTTTTCACATAACAGAGGAATCTCTTGATGAAGGATATAATAATTTTGTTAGTGCATATAAAAAAATATTTAATAGAATAGGGCTTTCCACAATAGAAGTTAAAGCAGATTCTGGTACTATGGGTGGTAAAGATTCTCAAGAGTTTATGGTGGAATCAGATATTGGGGATGATACTCTAATATTATGCTCTTGTTGTGGATATTCTGCAAATGAAGAAAAAGCAATATGTTTTGAAGAAGAAAAGGCTGAGATTAAAAGTTTTGAAGGTTTACCAAAGATAGAAGAAGTGGAAACTCCAAATATTAAAACTATAGATGAGCTTTGTAAGTTTCTTTCTTTTTCGCCTTCATCTTGCATAAAAACATTAATCTATCATGTTGAAAGCTCTTCTACTTTTGATTCTCCCATTATTGCCTTATGTATAAGGGGAGATTTAGAAGTGAATGAAGCAAAACTTTGCTCTTTTCTAAAAGCAAGTAGAGTTTGCTTAGAAAAAGATGATGTAATTAAAGAAAAAACAGGTTGTGTTATAGGTTTTTTAGGACCTATTGGTCTTAATAAAATCCCTATCCTTTGTGATAAAAGTGTTATGAGTATGCAAGATGCTTGTACAGGTGCACTAAAGAAAGATAAGCACTTTATCCATGTGTTTCCATATAGGGATTTTAAAGCTGATTTAATAGGAGATTTTAGGAAAGTTAAAGAAAAAGATTTGTGTCCTAATTGTAAGGCAAGATTATATAGTAAAAAAGGGAATGAGCTAGGGCATGTCTTTAAACTTGGCGATAAATATTCACGTAGTTTTGAAATGACATGTTTAGACTCAGATGGTAAAAAAGTGTATCCCCTTATGGGCTGTTATGGCATAGGTCTTGATCGCCTGCTTAGTGCGGTTGCAGAGGAATATTCAGACGATTTAGGTCTTAAATGGCCTATTTCAGTTTCTCCATATCATGCAGTTATTGTGCCTATAAAATATGACGGAAAAATGAAAGAGAAAAGCGATGAGTTATATAATGAACTTACTAAACTTGGTGTAGAAGTGCTTCTTGATGATAGGAATGAAAGGGTGGGCGTTAAATTTAAAGATATGGATTTAATTGGCATTCCTATTCGTTTAGTTATTGGTGATAAGCAACTGCCAAATATAGAGCTTAAATATCGCAATCAAGAAAAGGTGAAAATTCTTAGTAAGGAAGAAACAATTAATGAAATTTTGTCTTTTATAAAATAGTCAATTTAATTAAAAATCAATCTTTTCATATTTTTTTAAAATGTTAATTCTTATAAGGTATGTTTTATGATTCGTAAAATAGTTTTGTTAGTTTCTTTTTCTCTTTTGAGTTTGTTTGGTCTTACTAATGTTTTTGCAAAAAATAAAGTGGGTTGGGAAGGCACAACTTCAGGGGATTATATAATTTATAAAGATGCTTCGTGGAAAGATGAAGCTTATTTAGGTTTTCTTTATTATAATAGCACTTCTATAGGAAGCTTTTTATATATTCCTAGTCGTTCTTTGCGTGCTACAGTGCTTTTTTCTTTTGAAGATTCTGATGGTGAGCTAGTTTTAACTGGGCAAAAAATTACAAGTGCCCGCAGTAACGACGATTTATATGTTTTAGCAATTAACTATCTTATGGACATCCTTCCTAGTTTGTACAAAGAAAAGATTAAGCCATCAAAAAAAAATGGAGTAATTAAAAGGGGAGAAAAAGTTGTTAATACCGAACAATTTGGTCCTTCTTGTACCTTTAATTATGCCTCTTTTCTTCCTTTTTTTTACCTTGAATCTGTTTTTGATGAGAAGGGCAGAAAAATGTTGATATTAGAAAAAATTGGGCATATTTCTAATGATGATGATAAGCCTTTTTTTTCTTTTGAGCCTATAATAGTGTCTAATGATAGTAAAAAAAATTATGATTTTTTAATAAAAGATAAGGCAAAGAAAGAAACTAGGGTAGTGGAAGGAATTACTTTCACTCTTGATTCTCAGTGGAAGCAAATAGCAGACAATGCTTTTTTTATGGAAAATGTAGCGTTTTTAAATATTAATAAAGTGCGTGAGAAAGCCTTTACTTACATACCTGATGCATCTTCTTTTTTTGTAAAGCTTTTTTCTATGTCTGGAATTAATAATAAGGTGTTGTACGAAAAAAGCGAGTTGAGTGAAAGAAAAAATGGAATTGTTATTAAAACAGTGCATTATGATGCTATTACAAAAGAAATAATAAAAGATATAAAAACTATAGTTAAACAAGGTAAGGACTATGTAGTTATAAGCCTTACAGTGCCAGAAGTTTACTATATAAAATATAAAAAATATTTTGAAAGCCTTTTTTAAAATAGGAGAAAAAGATGGCATTTGTGCAACTTTCCAAAGTATCTTTGGCATTTGGAGATAAAGATATATTAAATGAAGTTACGCTAGTTTTAGCTTCAGGTACAAAAGCAGCTCTTGCAGGTTCTAATGGAGCAGGAAAATCTACATTAATGAAAGTGATTGCAGGAAAAATGTCTTATGATTCAGGAGAGATTTCAAAAGAGAAAGGGACAATTATATCCTATCTTCCACAGTCTGGGATAGTTTTTAAAGATGCTACAGTATATGAAGAGGCGGAGAAAGCTTTTTTTGAGTGTAAGAACATAATAAAAGAAATGGATGCAGTGCTTAGTTTAATGAAAGATGAAAAAGATGAAAAAAAGCTAATGAGTTTATCACATCAACATTATGAACTTCAGGAGCGTTTAGATGCTTCAAATTGGAATATGAAAGAGGCACTAATAGAAGAGGTGTTACAAGGTTTAGGATTTTTAAAAGAAGATTTTAAAAAACTTACATCTCAATTTTCTGGTGGCTGGCAAATGAGAATTGCACTTGCTAAAGTGCTTTTATCTCATGCTGATATTCTTATTTTAGATGAGCCTACAAATTATCTTGATATGGAAGCTAGGGAGTTTTTGGAAGATTATTTAATTAAGTTTAAAGGTGGCATTCTTCTTGTAAGCCATGATAGGCATTTTTTAGATAGTGTTGTTAAAGATACTTATGAATTGTTTAAAGGAGATTTAAAAAAATATCATGGAAGTTATACAGATTATGAAAAAAAAAGAAAAGAAGAAATAGAATATATAGTGAAAAAATGGGAAGAACAACAAGAAGAAATTGGAAAGATGGAAGAGTTTATTAGACGCTTCCGTAGTAATGCTAGTAGGGCTACTTTAGTACAAGATAGAATTAAACGCTTAGAAAAGATGGAAATAATAGAGATACCTGAAAACTTAAAAAAAATCCATTTTTCTTTTCCATCTCCTCCTCATTCTGGAAACATTGTAATTAATGCTAAAGATATTACTAAATCTTATGGGAGCCACTGTGTTATAAAAGATTTTAATATGATAATTGAAAAAGGTGCTAAAATATGTTTTGTTGGAAGGAATGGAGCAGGAAAAAGCACTCTTCTTAAGGTTCTTGCAGGTTATGATAAAGATTTTTCGGGAAAGCTTAAAATAGGGGAAGGAGTGAATATAGGCTATTTTTCTCAAGATGCTTCTGAACAAGTTAAAGGAAATGATACTATATTAGATTATATAGAGAAAAAAGCTCCCACTCATTTAATTCCAAAAGTGAAATCTATGTTAGCAGCTTTTTTGTTTAGAAAAGACGATATTTATAAAAACATTTGTGTTCTTTCAGGTGGGGAGAAGTCTAGGCTTGCTCTTTTGTCTTTACTATTGAAACCATTAAACCTATTAATTTTAGATGAACCTACAAATCATTTAGATATTCATTCAAAAGATGTTTTGTTAGAAGCATTAAAAGAATTTACTGGAACTGTTTTGTTTGTTTCTCATGATAAATATTTTATTCAAAATTTAGCTAACAGCATAGTTGAACTAAAGCATGAAGAAGATACGTTAAATCCGTCTAGTTTGTCTCCTTCAAAAGTGCGTTTTTTTCCTGGCACATATGATTATTATTTATATAGACTAGAAAAAGAAAGAAGTGGTGAACTTGATTCATCTTTTTTTTCTTCTACCAATAGTAATGCAAGTGTTAATAGCAAAACTGAAACAGAAGCTGTTTCTTATGACGAGCGAAAAAGGCAACGTTCTATTAATGCAAAGAAAAAAAAGGAAGAAGAAGCACTAATAACAAAAATTGAAGGGCTTGAAAAGCAGATATCTTGCAAAAGTGCAGAACTTAGCAAACCAGAAATTTATAAAAATGGAGAGGCTAGTAAACGCATTAGTCTTGAAATTAAACAATTAGAAAACGAACTTGAAAAGGCAACAGAAGATTGGGAAGGGATGAATGCAGAAAATGTTTAAATTGCGTTTTTAAATAGTTCAAAACTTTAAGTTTTTGCAATATAAAAAAAATTAACTTTTATTCCTATAAGTGTTTTTTAAGACACTTATAATAACAATTCTTCACTATATTCATAATATGATAAGTAGATTTCCATTTAATTTAATTAAATAATTAAACCTTTTTTACTTCTTAAATAAAGCTATTATTAAAATATAACACTAAGAAAGTGTAAGTAGCTTTTAGTTTAGGTTATAAATATTTTAGAAAAAGGCAACACACTAACTAAAACAGGATCCCTCCCGTTCCTCGCTAAAAACGCACCTTAGTTTTTAGCGGGAAATTAAGAATTAATTTTTTTTTCACTTATTTAATAAAAATATGTTTTTATGTTATAAATTGTTATCTTTTAATAAGAAAAGTATTTTCATATATTATCATATCTGTATTTTTTTAATATCCACCCCATATAATTGGCTTCTCATGTTTTTTACATCTTCATTTTCAATATATTCTTCAAAGCCCATCATTTTATCAATAATTCCATTAGGAGTTATTTCAACAATTCTATTAGCAATGGATGAAATAAATTCATGATCGTGAGAGTTAAAAAGAACTACGCCGGGAAAGTCAATTAAGGCATCATTTAAACTGGTAATTGCTTCAAGGTCTAAATGGTTTGTAGGCTCATCTAATATTAAAACATTAGCACCTGAAAGCATTAGTCTTGAAAGCATGCAACGCACTTTCTCCCCACCTGAAAGAACTTTAACACTTTTTAAGCCTTCATCACCTGAAAAAAGCATTCTTCCTAAAAAACCTCTTATATATGCTTCATCTTGTTCAGCGGAAAATTGGCGAAGCCAGTTTACAATATTTAAATCATTTTGGAAAAATTGGGAATTGTCTTTTGGTAGATATGCATATGTTACTGTTTGCCCCCATTTAAAATATTTTTCATAATCTTTAATTGTATTTGATATTATGTCAAATAGAAAAGATTTTGCCATGTGTTCTTGACCTACAAACGCAATTTTATCTTTTCTATTAACAGTGAGTGAAAAATTATTAAGTAATGTTTTCTTTTCTTTTTCATCAACAAATGTGTAAGAAAGATTTTCAATTGTAAGAACATTGTTTCCAATTTCCCTATTAGGCTTAAAATTAACATAAGGGAATTTTCTGCTTGTTACTTCAATTTCTTCAAGTGCTAATTTATCATATATTTTTTTTCTACTTGTTGCTTGGCGACTTTTAGAAGCATTAGATGCGAAACGCAAAATAAACTCTCTTAAATCTTTCATTTTATCTTCACGTCTTTTTTGCATGTCTTTTGCTTGACGCTGCATAATTTGACTCATTTGATACCAAAAATCATAGTTACCAGAATAAAGACGTATTTTTGTGTAATCTATATCACAAATATGAGTGCAAACAGAGTTTAAAAAGTGTCTATCATGAGAGACAACAATTACAATATTTGTAAAATCTATTAAAAAATTTTCTAAAAAATGAATTGATTCTAGGTCAAGTCCGTTTGTAGGTTCATCTAACAAAAGAATGTCAGGATTTCCAAATATTGCTTGGGCTAAAAGAACACGCACCTTTTGGTTTTCACTTAATGCTTTCATCATGCTGTTGTGATATTGCACTTCTAAGCCTAGCCCTGAAAGAAGCTGTTCTATTTGATTTTCACTTTCCCAGCCTCCTATTGTAGAAAACTCTTCTTCTAATTCCGCAGCTTTAATGCCATCTTCTTCACTAAACTCTTCCTTTGAATAAATAGCCTCTCTCTCTTTCATTACTTCATAAAGTCTAGGATATCCTTTATAAACTGTGTCTTTAACACTAAATGCATCAAATGCGAAATGGTCTTGTCTTAAAATTGCCATTCTTTTACCACTTGTAATGCTAACTTCTCCTGTGTCAGCTTGCAATTCTCCTGAAAGCACTTTTAAGAATGTAGACTTTCCAGCCCCATTAGCTCCTATAATTCCATAACAATTCCCTTCAGCAAATTTTAGGGAAACATCTTTGAATAGAGGTTTTTCTCTAAACTTTAAGCTTAAATTATTTACAGTAATCATACATTATAGCATATTGTAAATATAAATAAGATGTCAACCTTAAAAAAGGGGGTATCTTTTTTTAAGTATTTAATGAGAGGGCTAAAAGGCTAATTGAATAATATAGCAAAATTTAATAAACTTTTATCATTATGGAAGTTATGAAACGTAGCGTAACATGTGGTGTATTAACATCTTCTCATGTTGGACAAAAGGTTATTTTAAATGGTTGGGTTCATAGAAAGCGTGAACATGGAGAAATTTCTTTTTTTAATTTAAGAGATAGATATGGAATCACTCAAGTTATGGTTGATATAGATGCAAGTGATAAGTTAAAAGAAATTACAAAAACTCTTAAAATGGAGTATTGCATTGCTGTAGAGGGTGTTGTAAGACTGAGACCTGACGAAATGATAAACCCTGATATGATTACAGGTGAGATTGAAGTTAAGGCAGAGAATATTTTAATTCTTTCTACTTGTGAAGTTTTACCTTTCCAGATTGATGAGAAAACCCAAGCAAATGAAGATTTGCGTTTAAAATATAGATATCTTGATTTGCGTTCTGTTTCAATGCAAAAAAATATAATTCTTAGATCTCTTTGTGCTTTTGCAGTTCGTGAGTATTTAACACATCAAGGCTTTTTAGAAATTGAAACACCTACTTTTATAAAATCCACACCTGAAGGAGCTCGCGACTATTTAGTTCCTTCTCGCCTTTATCATGGTAAATTTTATGCACTTCCTCAGTCTCCTCAGTTATATAAGCAATTGTTGATGGTGTCCGGCTTTGATAAATATTTTCAAATTGCTCGTTGCTATCGTGATGAAGATGCTAGAGGAGATAGACAACCTGAGTTTACTCAAATTGATATAGAAATGAGTTTTGTCTCTCGCGAAGATGTACTAAGTTTAACAGAAGGAATGCTAAATTACGTTTTTGAAAAATGTTTAGGTTCTACTCTTCCTAGTCATTTTGAGCGTTTAACTTATGATGATGCCATCTCACTATATGGAACAGATAAGCCAGATTTAAGGTTTGGCATGAAAATTATTGATGCTGAAAAACTTGCAAATATGGGAGATTGTCAGTTTTTTAAAGATGCAATAGAGAATAAAAAAGCAATAAGAGCTTTGGTGGTAAAAGGAGAGGCAAAAGCCTATAGCAGAAAGAAGCTTGAAGAGTTAGAAGAGGTGGCAAAGATTTATAAGGCAAAGTCTCTTTACTGGATGAAAGTTGGAGATGATTGTCTTGAAGGTGGTATTGCAAAGTTCTTTAAAGATAAAAATGCAGTGTGCGATAAGCTTAATGCTGAAGTTGGAGATTTATTATTATTTATTGTTGATGATTATAAAATAGCTTCAACTGCTTTGGGAGCTATAAGGAATAAGCTCGGAAAAGATTTATCTCTTATAAAAAGAGGAGAATTTAAGTTTGTATGGATAGTGGACTTTCCTCTTTTTGAGTGGAATGAAGATGAAAAAAGATGGGAAGCAGCTCATCACATGTTTTCTGCACCTCAAGAAAAATATCTTTCTACTTTAGAACAAGACCCAGCCTCTGTAAAAGGCGATTTATATGATTTAGTGCTTAATGGATATGAAATAGCTTCAGGGTCTATAAGAATACACGATCCAATATTGCAAAAGCGTATTTTTAATATTGTTGGTTTTAGTGATGAAGAAGCAGAACGTCGTTTTGGTTTTCTTACTCAAGCTTTTAAGTATGGTGCCCCACCTCATGGGGGAATTGCACCCGGTTTTGACCGCATTTTAATGATTATGTGTGGCGAAACTTCCATAAAAGAAGTTATTGCTTTCCCTAAAAATTCTTTCAGCTTTAGCCCGATGGATGAATGCCCTTCTTTAGTAGATGAAAAACAACTTAATGAGTTAGGATTATCTATAAAAGACTAGAAATATTTTGTTTTATGAAAGAAAAAAAAGATACAGAGCTCCAAAAGTGGGAAAACGTGATTTTAAAGCTAGACGATTCTCATTTTTTTGGCTTAATTCACGCATATTTTGGAGCTGTTGAAACTCCTTTTAATAAACATAATTTGTTAGAAAAGTTAATTTCTTTTTTGCGAAATAAAAGTGTGAAACAAAAGATTATTAACGCTTTAGTATATGAAGAAATACAAATTTTAACTATCATATCTTATCTTAAAAATCCTAGCCTTGCAACAATTATACATTATTTCTTTGATGCCGAGCCTAAATTAATAAAAATGAGGCTAGTTAATCTTGAAGAAAGGCTTTTAATATATAAAGAAAAAGACGAAAAAAACTATAATATTATAACTTATAGTATAAACCCAATCTTAGAAGAAGCTTTATTGCCTATTTTAAATTTACCTTTTTTAATGCCAAGTGAAAAATTAGAGAAAGAAGTTTGTTTACAAACTTTTTTAAACCCTATATTTTTTCTTTCATTATACTCTTTCATATGCAACACTCCAGACCTTTTTAAAAAAGATGGAACGTGTAAAAAAAAAGTATTGGAGTCTTTTGTTAAAATATTTCCAGCATTAAAAAATAATATAGCAGTTTTAGAAGAGCTTTTAAAGCTTTTTATAAGCCTTAATTTATTGTCAATATATGATGATGAAGTAATAGTAATAGAAGATAAATGGAAGGCATTTGCAAACTTAAGTCATTTAGAAAAAGTAATTTATCTTTGTGTTGGGGATATTTTTAATGAATATATTACTAAATTTAAATTAAATGTTGCAGAAGTTTTAAATGAATTATTAGGATTTTTTCAAAAAGGAGCATGGTACTCTGAAAATGATGTTTATAGAACATTATATATTGTATATAAAAAAATCATGTCCTATAGTGATATAGATCATATATATCCTACTAGTAATGATTTAGTTTTTTATGATCATATAAATTACACTGGGAATTATAAACTAATTTCTATAAAAATATTAGATTTAGCTGAAAGCTTTGGTCTTTTGCTACGTGATGGAACGTTTTTAGCTTTTAATGAATATTTTAGAGAGGAAAGAGAAGATGAAAAACCTCTTCTTATTTCTAGCACTTTTGAAGTTACATTAAATCAAAATTCGTCTTTCGCTAAATTGCTTCCATTATTACCTTCTTTAAAAGTAATAGTTTCACAAACATTTGCATCTTTTGAATTTAATAGACTCACATGTGAAAAATTGTTTAAGGCGGAAAGAACAGCTGACGAGATTTGCCAGATGTTGCAAAGTGTTTCCTTTCATGAAATTCCGCAAAATGTAAGTGCTTCAATTAGACAATGGTATGAAAGTTATAAGTCCATTTCTATTTATCACGGATTTGTGCTTTGTGTAGATAAAAAGAAAAAGAAGTTTTTTGAAAAAAACACGCCTCTTAGTAATATTGTAAAAAAAGAAATTGCTGAAGGCGTTTATTTATTAAACCTTTCTAATGAAAAAGAAATAGATAAGCAACTAAAAAAAGCAGGGTTAGATTTTATTTTGTTTGATAAAAATGATAATTGTAATATTGAAGAGTTAAATTATTTTAAACTTAAAAATATGGATATGATTACTTGTAAAAATAAATGTATTATTAAAAATGAGGCAAGAAAAAGAGAGTGCGAACATTTAATAGAAGAAGATATATTGCTAAAAAAATTAAGTAATATGGAATTAGATTTAGACAATAAAAGTATATTGCAAGATAGAATTAAAAGGCGCGTTATATTAGTGGAACAACAACTTACCTCTGATGCAATTCATAACAAAATAAAAGAAATTGGAGCATTTGATTTTTTAGGTAAAATAAAAATGCTAGAAGAAGCTAAACTATATAAAAATCTTTTAGAAATTACTCTTAATGATAATAAAGTAATGAGAGGTTATGTTAGTAATATTTTTAAAACTTCAAATGGCATAGGGCAAGTGCAAATTGTAGATGATGAAGAATATCCTAAAGAAAAGAGTATTTTAAATGTATCACAAATATTAAAACTTAAACTTGTTCTTAACTCTATTTTTTCTTAAAAAGTGTGTTTTATGGAAATCTCTATTATAGCAGCATTTACAAAACAAAAGCGTGTGATTGGTAAAGATGGAAAGCTTCCGTGGAATGTTCCAGAAGATTTAAAAAGATTTAAAAGTTTAACATTAGGACATTTTTGTGTTGTAGGATATAATACTTTTGCTACTCTTCCTAATTTGCCAGGGCGGACTCTAATTGTTCTTTCTAAAAAACATGTAGTTAATTATTCTAACATTTTTTACACTTCATCATTAGATGGTGTTTTAAATATTGCAAAAGCACAAAATGAAACTGAGCTTTTTTGCATTGGAGGAGAAAAAACGTATAATGTTTTTTTGCCAATAGCTACAAAACTTTATATTAGTGAAATATTAGAAGAATATGAAGGAGATTCTTTTTTTCCTAGCTTTAATGCATCACAATATTACCTTATTGAAGAAATATACTTGTCAAATGTAATATTTAAAACTTATGAAAGAAAAAACACCTATTAAAATGAAAATTTAACATGAGCTTTAGAGCGAAAGAAGAATTTTGAAATACCACCTTCTTTATCTCCAAGACTAAAAGAATACACCGAAACACCACACAAAAGACCAAATTCTATATCTGTGTTTAGCACTATCTTAAACCCTGTTTCAAAAAGAATATTTCCATAATTTTTAAGATACTCAGTGTTTTTTTTAGAATCATATCTTATATGCCTAAATATTAAATTAATTGGCACTTTTAAGCGTGAAGGTTTATAAAAAGTTTCTGTATAAAGCCCATAATCAGAAATAGAAAAAAAAGATTTTTCTTCATCTATTACATTAATCTTTCCTTTATGACAGGCACGGAGTTCTGCAAGCAAATTTGGGAAGCGATAACCAATATTAAAATACCCTGATTGAATAAAAGCAGTGGCTTTTTGAGCGTGGATTGTATCTAAAGCAAAAGAACCAGAAAAACCTATAATAAAACCTGAATTTAAGTTTAAATGAATGCCTAGAAAAATACCTGGTGTAAAAGATGAAAAAGCATCTGATAACGTGGCAACTGAATTAAGCATAGATAAAGAAGGACCTAATGAAAGATCTATAATTGAACTTGTGTAACTTAGCTTTGCAAAAAGCATGTTTCCTATCTCTGCATCTCTTTCAAACCCAAGCTGAACATTAAAATATGGAAATATTTGTTCTTTTAATGCAATTGAAAAACCAAAATTAGGGACACTTCTATATTCACCATTATTTTTAAGAGGAAAGTTACTAATATTTAAATCTGATTCTAAAGTTAAAGCAAAAATATAGATGTGCGTAAATGATAAAAAACATAAAATGCTAATGCAACATGGTTTTTTCATCATTAATAAGCCGCCTTCATAGAAAATTGAGCAGTAATTGCACGTCTCAAATTTTTATAAAGTAATGGATTAATTGGAATTCTAAAATCAAATTCTAATTTGCTTGTTGCCACTGTAATAAAAGGGGCAAGAGAAAAGGTAAAAGGAGTAATTTCTGTAACATCTAATATATTTATTGCTGTTAATATGGAAATGCCACCATTAATTTTATGTTCTTCCAAATTACCAAATCCTAAAAGCACATTCAAACCTAAAAAATGGATTGAATTAAGATTATTATTGTTTAAATCCTCTGGTAATTGGAAAGGAGACGCCATAAAAAAAGAGGTAGCAATATTAAATAGCCTTTTCTTAATTCTAGGCTCAAAAAGCACATAAAATTGTGAATTAATTTCTTTAAGGCTAAGTTTATGTGGGGCTAATTTTGCAAAGCCCATTTCAAAAAAAAGCTCATAGTCTTCTATCTTCACACTTCCCATAATGCCTAGTCTCATTCTAAAATCATCTGCTATTTTTTTTGCTAAAAAACTTATAAAAGTTTCAAAACTAAAAGTGGAATATGCAAAGCCAAAACGAAAATCATTTGCATAAATAAAATTATCATCAGGCTTCATATTCCAATAACTATAAAAACCAGTATAAAGCCCTCCTTGAGTAGCTCCATAAAGTGCCACGCCTGCACCTTTAATATCTAAATCTGGTCTAAAAACATTTGCAGGATAATGTTGCATAAAAAGAGGAGAGGCTGCAGAGCTTTTAATATATTCTTTTAGAATTGAATCAGAGCCTAATGCATCATATCTTCCCAAAAAAAGAGACAGTGAAATACGTTTTCCCATTATGCTTGGAAAATTAAGTGATGCATTAAAAAAACTATTATTTTCGTCTTTTTCTATTTCAAAAGAAACACCTTTTTGGTTATCAATATTAAACAAAAGATTTCCTTTAAAAAAAAGATCAAAATACATAAATTTTATTATTTCAAAACGAACACCTGCATTAACGTGCAAAAAATTATTCACCTCTCCTACTTTATCGCCTGAATATAAAGAATAGGCAAATTCAAAAGGATATGCTGGAAGGTTTAAGGCAAAAAGATTAGTAATTGAGAAAAATGATATACTAATTATTAAAAGCGATATTCTCCTCATGTGTATATGTTCGGAAGTTTTGTAATAAAGATTTAAAAAGTCATATATATGAAAAAAACTACTCCATTATAGTAATTTCCACTCGTCTATTTCTTGCTTTGTTTTCTTCTGTTGTGTTTGGAGCAATTGGAAAGTCTCCTCCTAAGCCACGAATAAAGACATGTGACATATCCCTTACCTTTAGTTCAATTAAATAATCAGCTACTACCCTTGCTCTTTCTTTAGAAAGAGAGAGTTGTCTTTCACGTGTGCTAGAAAAAACAGTGTGCCCTTCTACTAAAATGTCTCCTTTTCCATATTTTTTTAGAACATTTGCAATAGAAAAAAGTTTTTTCTTTTCACTTTCTTCTAGAATGGCAGAATTAACTGCAAATTGTATATTTTCTATGCTTATAGTAAGCCCTTTTTTTGTTTTTTTAATAGTGATGTTTTCTAAGTTTAGATTTTCAATATCTTCTTTTATTTTTTCTTGATTTATTTTTTCTTCATTTCTTTTAATTTCTGTGCTTTCGGCAAAAGATGTACCAGAATATTCAATGGTATTACCATTATTTAATAAGATATGAATATGAAATGTTTCATTATAATATGAAATGTTTCCTTTCTTAGCATTCCATGCAATTCTTTGATCAGATTTTATTGATGTTTGTACTGGCCAAATATCTTCTTTGCTATTTTTTAAATATGCTTTTATAATATTTTCAGGCACTTGATATTTTTTTTCATACTTTGCTTTTATTATATGAAGCTCTTCTTCATTTCTTTCTTCTTTTGAAATATATTGATATTTCACATTAAAAGGAGATATTACAGGCTTTTCTATACCAAAAATATTGGAAAAATCATAAGCTTCACTAGCTTCTTCTTCCCATTCATCTCCTAATTTCACATCTTCTATTGGAAAGGTGGGAATGCCTCTTACTATTGGCATAAAATATTTTTCTTCTATTGAATAATATCCTAAATCATTTCTCCAAAATACTGTAGAATATTCTTTGCCCCACGTAAACTTTCCATCATTTGCTTTTTCGCTTGTCATAAAAGTGCAAGAATAAAGAGCACTAGGTCTATTTTCATTTTTTACGTCAATTACTTTTGCAATAATTCTATTTATAATTTCTGATTTATGAGAGAGCCTTCCATTAAAGTAAACTTCTTCTTCAACTATAGAATATATTTTTTGCCTTTCATCTTTACTAAATGAAAACCTAAATACTTCAGAAAAAGCTATATTGTTTAGTAAGATAAAAAAAACAAATAAAAATGATTTTAAGCAAATAACTTTCAAAAAAATAACCACTCCAATACTTAAATAACGGCAAAAAAACATAAAAACCAAATTCGTTAAGTTAAAACAAAAAATAAAGTTTTATAATTTTTATTATTTAGAGTGCATAAAGATGTTTTAAAAAGGTGCACAAAGTAGAGAAATAATTAATTGATGCACCTTTTAAATTTTATTTATATACTTTTTATGCTTAAGGCTCCACTTGCACTTTAAGCATTTCACCATTACCTTTTAGTTTTACCAAAACATACATAGTATTTGAATTAGCTTTCTTTTCCAATTCAATCCTTTCAATAAGTATAGTTTTATTATTTTTAGTTTTTGAAGCACCATAATCCGCTAGACCCAGATGAGAGGCAACATTATAAGTGGAACCATTAACAGATAGAAAGAAAGGGGTAGTACTAGAAAAAGGATTACTTATATTATGTGTTCCATCTTCATTTACTCTTAATAATGGATGATGATTAAATTCCTTTTTCTTCCAAGCTTCCCTACTAACATCATTCCAAGTTCCATTGCTTAAAAGATGAAAGAAAAGGTGTTCTTTTCTAGCTAAAGATGCATCATCTGGAATGCTAGCAAAGCCTCCATTCTTTTCCACAAGCTTAATTGCTTCAATTCCGTTTTTATTTGCAATTTGCTCCTTTTTTGCAATACAAAGCCTAATTTTAAGAGAACCTTGATAGTCATCTGCTTCAATGCCACTAGTTTTAGGCTGATAAATTCCATAACCTATATTTATCTTTAAGTGTTCATCTGCTCCTTTATCTTTATAAAGGTCTTCATAATGTTTCATTTTTTCTTTAAATGAATCTGTAAACATTTCATTAGGGGCTACTTCAGCTTTTCTTACAAAAGCATAAAAAGAAGAGGCAAATTCTTTATTGTTTTCTTTTATAATAGATGCAACATCTATTTTATTTAAAATATAATTAAAAACATCTTTTTCAGTAAAATAATCTTTTGTTAGATAATTTTTTAAATGATGAAAAGAAAAATCTAAAACCTTTTCTTCTTTTTCTTTTGAATCTCCTTCATTTAATTTTAAGTATACAATTTCTGGTTTAATTTCTAATTTACCATCACTACTCTTCTTTAACTTTGCAGTTAATGTATATTTTTCATGTTCTCCAAATTCAACAATAGAATCATCGCTTAATGTAAAAGAAAGGCTTTTAAAGCTTTTTTCATTTATTAAGCCATTATTGAAAGCTTCAATATACTTATCTAGCGAGTAGTTATGCTCTATTGCATCGCTAAAATCTATTTTTGCTTCTCCATTTAATTGGCTTACTAGTTTATCTTTCAATGGATAAGTAAAACCTTTCAAAGAAATGGTTTTATCAAATGGTGTGCCATTTTGTAGCATTCCTTTAAACTGCATTTTAAGCTCACCTTTTTTATCATCATAAGAAAGAATTTTCTTTTCTGTAAAAGAAGAGACTTTAGTATCTTTTTCTATTTTTTTAGCAACACTTGAAGCAGTAATTTCACCTTTTTTCAAATTAAATGCTTTCAATATATATTCTTCTGTTATCTCTTCAACTGTTTTAGGTGCTGTAGGTGACACTTTCTTTTCAGGCTCTATTATTTTATCATTACATGCAAAAATACTTACTATCATAATAATTAGTATAAAAATTGAACACTTTTTCATAACCTCTCCTTAACATTTAAAGAAATGAATACACATCTTAAAAGAAAATGGAACAACATGTTATGTTTAATGGTTACAAAACATGCTATCATATTATTAAAAAAACTATCTTTACCTTAAATTAAGGTTTAAGCTATAACATATGGAAAGCAATAACCAAGTGTTATAAGGCTTTGATATTTAGAAAAAGATTACTCAATCTTTTAAGTGTTTACTTTATGTTTTATTAGGATTCTAGCATATAGCACTTGCAAAAACCCTTTTCTATTTTCACATGTGTACCATGGAAACTTTTTAGGTGGAACGTGTGATAAGATAGTAGGTCCATCATTTACCTTGTTTCCTCCACTCCTACTACCGTCACTATTATGTTGAATGGCATTTTTATATTGAAACGTTTTTAATATCATTTCTTTAGTTCGTTCGGGAACTAAGCCTACAATTTCAAATTGGTCAGGACAATATTTATCTAAAAAGCTAACTGGCACTCCCATAACCCCATTACACCTTTCGCTTAATAACGATTCTAGCGTATGTAGTTCGTGTTCTTGCTCTTGCTCTTGGTCTGTCTGTCTGTCT
>CAUUIE010000005.1:0-34290 GCA_963545065.1 uncultured Treponema sp. | reverse complement strand
AATAAACGCATAGCTACATATGTAACACTATGCCTCTTGTTCTAGCTAGAAAAGGCTCTGTGTTTTAGCTAGAAGCGAACCTTATTTCTAGCTAGAATTGATGCTGTGTAATAACTAGAGAAAGGAGCCAATCATTTAAGGAATAATAGATGCATTCTAGCAACACTAGATCACGCCGATTAGTTAAGGGGACATCTCCGCTTAGCTAAGAGGAGATGTCCCGTTAGCTAACGGGAGACCTCCTTCTAGCTAGCAGGAGGCATCCTGTTAGCTAACTAAAAGAAGGCATCTTTTTGCAATAAATGAGGCACACCTTTTTTTAATAGATGATAGATTTTTATAAGTCTTATTATGAGGGCGTGAATAAATGCAATCAAGATATTAGACAACATTTTAAATGCCAAATGTTTTAACTTCATTAAAAAATATTTTTATTAGTAATTACTCAGAATTAAATTGAGCTATTTTTTTCCAATCAATTTCACCTGAAGCAAAGCAAAACTCTTCTATAAATTCATGAGTAAATTTATTTATCTTTTGTGTGAATAATTGCATAAACTCATCATTTTTTTCTTTTGATTTATATCCCAAAGGCTCTATTATATCTATGTATAAACTTTCACTACCAGAAATAAAATGCCAAAACTTTTGCCCACAATATTTGAAATATTAAAGCCTTATCACATGTTTTCTCTTTCCCATAACAGCAACCATTTACTGCTACTATATTTAGATTGGAATTACTTGTTCTTAAAGTCTTTTTTGCAGTTTTAAAATCTTGAATCATCTTTTTTATTTGCGAGCTATTTCCCCAGTTTGCCCCTGATTTTATGCTTACTATGAATCTTCTTTCGTTATTATCAAATTCAAGGTCGATTCCTTGAATGCCAGACTTATATCCATCATACACTTTAGAATTAATGAATATAGCAAGACCTTCTAGCCAATCCCCAAATATTGTTTCTTCACTTGATGATACATGAGCGTTTAAAAGGCTTGAAACAAGCTCTCCTGCTGTTAATATATTTTTTGCTCTAAGTAGGTATGGATTTTTTCTTTTTAAGATTTTTGATAGCTTTAGGCAGTCTAAACTTTTAATTTTTGCTATGTGAAAAGAACTTATATTTTCTTTTACATAGCACCTAATATCTTTTAGGTCTAATTCTCTCATAAAGAGCACACCTCATTTGAAAAAAGTTTCATTTCTTTCTTTTCTTCTTTAAACTTTGTTTTTACCATTTCACAATATTCTTTCACTATGTCAATTCCAATTGAAGAACGTCCAAGTTTATTTGCAACAAATATTGTAGTTCCACTCCCCATAAATGGGTCTAAAACAACGTCTCCTTTTTTTGTAAAAAGTGTTATAAACCATTCAGGCAATGATGGCGGAAAAGCTGCACTATGTTTTTTGTTTCCACACTCAGTTGCTAAATGAAGAACATTGGTAGGATATGCCATTTTTCTATTAATCCAGTTAGAAACATTTTTTCCAAATCCACTACCCACTTTTGAAGTGTTCCTCACTTTATCCACTTGAGATAAGTTTTTAAGTCTCCCGCGTGCCCACTCCCCCATTGGCACCATTACAGCTTCTTGATACATATTAAACTTTTTAGTTTTATTAAATTGTAAAAGCCTCTCCCATGCATCACGAAAACGGTTAGGCCACTTACCAGGATAGCAATTCTTTTTGTGCCAAATAAATTCCTCTGTCCAAAGCCAGCCTTGTTTTTTCATTTCTAATATTAGTTCAATTACATATGTACTTCGCTCACCATTTTGTACCTTTTCTTTAATGTTTAGTATAAAAGTGCCATCATTCTTAAGCACCCTAAAAAGTTCTTTTGCAATTGGTAAAAACCATTCCACATATTTATCTAAAGATATGCCCCCATATGTATTTTTTCTTTGGTCTGCATATGGAGGGGACGTTACAATAAGATCTATTGAAGAATCTTTTAATGTTTTTAATTTATCTAAACAATCACCTTCTAGCACATTTACAAACAAAACCTAAAACCTACCTTTAACTTGTAAAAACCTTAAATATATTTGAACTCAAACTTAATTAAATAAACAATTATTTTAGAGTATACTTTTTTAATAAAAGTGAAACAATAGCAAAAAAAGTAGTGAAAAATAGTAGAGAGTTTTGGTGACATTTAAGAGTAATAATTTTCGAAAAATGAGGGTAATTAACAACAGAGTGCATGTAATTTTTTGCACCTTTATGCATCTTAAAAATGTTTTTTAATCTTTTTTTATTTCTTTATAAATTACCTCATATGTTTTTATATATACCCCCCCCCTCCCTGTGCTTGTATTAAAAAAAATAATATATTAAAATAAAAAGAATTTTAATATATTTTTAGGAGTTAACATGAAAAACACAAAAATGATGCTTTTCATTATTTTATTCAGTTTTCTTTTTTCATCATGTATAATAAACAATGATCAGAGTACTACACAAACTGAAAAAACAAAACATAAAATAGCAGATTTGCTAGAAGACGGTTTTGAAAGCCTTTCCAAACTTGAAAAAAACATAATTAAAGAGGCGTATATAAATTTTGAAACAAAAAATATAAAAACCTCTCGAACTTTTATAAACGAACTAATAAAAAAACATTCAGCTTATATCGATAGTGAAAATGAAAGAACATCTAATATGCAAATAAAACAAAAGATGATAATAAAAGTACCTAAAAATTCTTTTGATGCATTTATGACAGAACTTTCAGAAAGTTTTGATGATGTTAGAGACATAAAAAGGAAGTCTATTGATACTAAAGATGTTACAGAAGAACTTATAGATATTAAAACAGAAGTAAAAGTAAAAAAAGACACAGAACAAACATATATAAAACTTTTAGAAAATGCAAAAAATGTGCAAGAAGTTTTAGAAATTCAAAATGAATTAAAAGATTTACGTATTGAAATAGAATCTATAGAAGAGAAATTAAAACAATTAGAAACTGCATCTTCATACTACACTGTTAATCTTAATATGTATCAATATAACTTATTCAATATTACAGGACCTGTTTCTCTTATTGGTAGACTTCTTTTTGAGGTTAACAGAAATATACTCACAGCTTTCGACTTATGGGTGTCTATAGTATTGATTGTTTTACTCGTTATATTTGTGAAATTTAAAGTTTTAAAAAATAAAGGAAAACAAAATGAACATAAATGATTTTGAAAGCCTTATGAAAAATAGGCAAAGTTGCAGACAGTTTGATTTTTCTAAACCAATAGCAAAAGATGATTTAATAAAAATATTAGAGATTTCGAAACTCTCACCTTCTGCGTGTAATAGTCAGCCATATTCAGTTTTTGTAGCGCAAGGAGATGTAGCAAAAAAAATACAAAACACAAAGGTTATGAGCTTTAACAGTTTTATTGATGAGTGTAATTCGTTTTTTATAATAACGGAAGCAAATTATACATTGCCGGCAAAAATTGGCTCTGTAATGCAAAATGTTGATTTTAAAGCAATTGATATAGGAATATTTACGGCAAATTTAGTGAATGCATGCCATTGCTTGGGTATTGAAACTTGCATCTTAGGCATGTTTAATGAAAAGAAAATACACGAAATTATTGGAAGCAAAGACAGAGTGCGTCTTGTAATTGCGTTAGGATACCCAAAAGCTGATTATAAGATAGAAGAAAAAAAGCGAAAAAGCTTTGATAGCAATGTGCATTTTCTATAAAAACTTCAAGAACTAAAAGGCATAAATTACTAAATTTATGCCTTTTTTTTGCATTTTAAGGTTTTTATCTTACTAAAACAAAAAGATTTTTGGTTTTGCTAGAAAAGTTTCCTTCTAAAGTGATTTTATTGGAATTAAGATTAGATGTGACTCTTTTAGCAAGTTTAAAATCTTCTTTTGCAAGAAGTTCTGCACTTCTTGGCTTATAGTTACTAAAATCATAAACTATTTTTTCAATTTCTATTTCTATCATAGATATTTTAATAGTAATTTTACCATCAATCGAAGTTGTGTAAGGCATTTCTGTGCCATCTGAAAAATATACAATGCAAGGTAAGCCATCATAAGACATTTGAAATTTATCACACACTTGCACAATTACAGTTCTTTCCATTCTTGCAACAAATGGTGCTTTTTTTGTCTTGCAAGCAAAGGTAAAAAGCACAAAAAGAAATGTTAAAATAATAGTTAGTTTCTTTAAAAAATTATTTTGTTTATAACACATATGCTATTGAATCGGTGTTTTAAGCAAGGTTTTAAAATGTAATGCAACTTTTAAAATGATGAGTGGCAATTTTTAAGGGCATATTATGATTTCTGCTAGCTTTAAAAACTCATCTTTTACTTATCCCCGCTTGAAATAAGATTAAAACATGTTTTATACTAGGAAATTATTATGGTTAGAGTTTAAGGTGCTATGCTTTATGGATGTTAACACAATATTGAAAAATCTTCATCCTTTAGAGATAAAGGTTTTAAGAGGGTTTGAAAAAGATACTATTCTTTCAGTGGCTTTATTAATTGAAAAATTAAATTTTAAAGAAGGGCATGCAAATCAAGCTTTTTCTTGGCTTGGTGCTAAAGGATTAATTCAAGAAGAAAAGAGGATTAAACATGTCTTTTATGAAATTACAGAGTTAGGCATCTCTTATGCAAAAGATGGCACACCTGAAACAAGAGTAATTGCTTTTATAAAAGAAAAAACAAAGGCAAAACTTCCTGAAATTGCTACAGAGTTAAACATTTCATTTAAAGATGCTGGCACAGCTTTTGCTTTGCTTTCTAAAGATGGTCTTGTGAAAATGGATGATGAAAAAAATGTTATATATATAGAAGATATTTTTTCAAAAAGGCGTGAAATAATATCAAACTTATTGCAAAAAGCAAGTTCTAAAGAAGACCATATAATAAAAGATGATAGCCTTACAAAAGAAGAAAGGGAAGTAATAGGGGGCATTGCAAAAAAAAGAGGAGCGGTGGATGTTCCATTTAAAATAATAGAACGTGAAGAAATTATTTATAAGTTTACTAACACAGCTTATGATGTGCAGAAAGCTTTAGAAAATGCAGGAATTACAGGCGATGAATTAGGGCAGCTTACTCCTGAAATGTTAAAAAATGGTGAATGGAAAGGAAAAACATTTAGAGCATATAATATTAATCTCCCTCCCCCTAGAATACTTTTAGGGCATGGAAATCCATATATAGATTTTTTAGAGAATGTAAAAGATAAACTTGTTGCTATGGGGTTTGAAGAGTTTGACGGACCTCTTGTGGAAACAGACTTTTGGAACTCTGATGCTCTTTTTATGCCACAATTTCATGCTGCAAGAGATATTCACGATGTGTATTATATTAAAAATCCGAGTCATGCTTTATCTATTGAAGAACCATATCTTTCTAATGTTGCACAAATACACAAAGATGGTGGAAATACTGGAAGCAAAGGTTGGAATTATGAATTTGATAAAGACTTTACCAAAAGGTTAATTTTGCGTAGCCAAGGAACAGTTTTATCTGCAAAACAATTAAGAAACACAAAGATACCTGGTAAATATTTTGGTATTGCTCGTTGCTTTCGTTCAGATAAACTTGATTCTACACATTTATCAGATTTTTACCAAACAGAGGGGATTATCGTAGGAGAAGATGTTAATCTAAAAACACTTTTGGGAATATTAAAGATATTTGCAATAGAAATAGCAGGAGCAACAGACGTTAAATATGTTCCAGGCTATTTTCCATTCACTGAGCCTTCTATTGAAGTGCATATAAAACATCCAACTATTGGATGGTTTGAATTAGGAGGTTCGGGCATTATGCGCCCAGAAGTAACTGAGGCTATGGGTGTGCATGTTCCTGTTCTTGCTTGGGGCATAGGTATTGATAGAATGGCTTTAATGGCATTAAAGCTTAATGATTTAAGAGAACTATTTACAGAAGATTTAGAAAAGCTTAGATTAAGAAGATAGATGCATTAGTTTTTTTTATTTAATGCAATAAAACGCATCAAATGGATAGGAAGAGCGTATTTCAGGTAGCACTTCATCTATTTGTGTGTTATTTAGCACTGTAATGGGTAGTTCCATCTCAAATATTTTGTTAGCATTGCCACCACATAGTGCTATTAATTTTTCTTCACTTATGCCTTTTTCTCTTAATGCTTTAATTAATAATAATGTTCCTGCAAAACCGGGCACACCTGAAGCTCCGTTTTGCTTGTCTTTTATTGTGTGTGGTGCGTGGTCGCTTTCAATAACATCAATATCACCTTTTAAAAGAGCATTAAAAATTGCTTTTCTGTTTTCTTCGCATCTTAATGGTGGGTTCATTTTAACAAATATATTGTTGTCTTTATATGCTGCCTCATTTAAAAGAGCGTGATGAGCTGTAGCTCCTGAGCTTATATTAACTCCATTCATTTTTGCTTTTTTAACAAGGGCAACACCATCTTTTGTACTAATATGGCATATATGAAGATGACCTAAAAAGTGTGTTTCATTAATTAATTCAATTTGGTCTTTTATAGATTCAATTTCTGCAATTGCAGGGCGTGCCTTACTATGTGTTTCAGGCTTTGAAATTTCAAAAAGACTTTCGTCCATTAAAGACGTTTTTTCACAATGGACTGCAATAACTCCACGATAGTTATGTTTTGCAAGAATGGAATAAACAATACGTTGCTCCTCTTTTTCTATTATTCCCATTTTTCCCGTAGAATGCCCTGCAAACATTTTAAAGCCTACAACTCGTGGAAAAAGTTCGTTATAGGCTTCTAATACATCTTCAATTTGTTCTTCCAAAGAGGTAAGCCCTGCATAAACTCTATATGTTGCTTTTTTATCAACAGTTTCCACCATTTGTTGCCCCATTTCAAGCCTTTCTATAATTGTTTTTTTATTTGTGAGAGGGGGCACTGTGTTTGGCATATCAAAACATGAAAAGATGCCAGCTTTATGAGCTACTTCATAGCCGTGTTTAATTGTTTCTTTTTCTTTTTGCTCACCATCTCTAAAATGGACATGAATGTCTATCATAACAACCTCCATATTTTCTGCATTGTTTCCATAAATATTATATATAGATTAGGATAATGTGTACAATAATATAAGCTTTTAGCTTTCTTGATTATGGGTTTATTTTTAGTTAGAATTAATGAGTAATGTTTTAAGGAAACTGTATGAATCTTGAAGCTTTTATTTTAGGCTGTGGTGGGATGATGCCACTTCCATATAGACATTTAACATCTGTTTTGTTGCGTCGCGAAGGAGATTTGTTTTTGTTTGATTGTGGAGAGGGAACTCAAGTAGCATTAAAAAAATTAAACTTAAAGTGGAAAAAGATTACTGCCATATTTATAAGCCACACTCATGCTGACCACATAACAGGCTTACCTGGTCTTTTAATGCTTTCTTCACAAGTTGATAGGGATGAACCATTATATATAATAGGTCCCCCAAAGGTAAAGGAGTATATAGAAACTTCAAGACGCGTTTTAGATATGTATATCAATTATGAAATAATAGTTAAAGAAATTACAGAACCATGTGTTGTTTATCAAGAAAAAGATTTTAAGGTGCGCTCCTTTTGGCTTGAACACACAAAACCATGCATGGGTTATACTTTAGAAGAAGAAATGAGACCAGGTGCATTTAATCCAGATATGGCAAAACTATTAAATGTTCCTTGTGGGCCTTTGTGGTCAAAACTTCAAAATGGAGATGAAGTGATTTCTAGCAAAGGTGAAATAGTAAAACCTTGCCAAGTAATGGGAGAAATGAGGAAGGGAAGAAAGTTTAGTTTTGTAACAGATACAAAGTATTTGGATAGTATAAAAGATGAAGTAAAGGGTTCTGATCTTTTAATTTGTGAAGGAATGTTTGAAAAAGGCATGGAAAAAGATGCTGAAGAAAAAAAGCATATGACTTGCACACAAGCTGCAAAAATTGCTCTTGATGCAGGAGTGAAAAAAATGGGGCTCATTCATTATAGTCCACGTTATACAGATTATGAATTAAAAAAATTATTGCAAGATGCAAAAAAGGTATTTCCTAATACTTTTCTTACAAAAGATAAAATGTCGTTACAGTTAGAATATGAATCATAAATTATATTAAATTAACTTTTTGATAATGTTAATATTTATAAGGAAGCTTTATGAAAAACTTTGAAGAAAGGCTTGAAAAATTAGAACAAATAGTAGAAAAAATAAAAAGTAATGATGTGCCATTAGAAAAAGCTATTTCTATGTTTGAAGAGGGTATGAAAATTTCAAAAACATTAGAAAAAGATATAGAAAAACTTGAAGGCAAGATAAGTATTTTATTAAACCAGCCATTAGAAGCTGATGAAAAATTAGAATTAGAACTATTTAATCAAAATGAATAAAAACTATGAAAGAAAGAGAATATAGACCCATTCAAGTGCTACCAAAAGACACTGCTCTTAAAATAGCAGCAGGCGAGGTGATTGAAAGACCATCTTCTGTAGTAAGAGAGCTTCTTGATAATTCTATAGATGCAGGAGCAAAAAAAATTGTTCTTGAAATAGAAGAAGGAGGAATTAAAAGAATAAGAGTGCTTGATGATGGTTCGGGAATGACAAAAGAAGACCTTTTAATTTGCACATATACACATAGTACTAGTAAAATAAGAGTTTCAGATGACTTATTGCATCTTTCTTCTTTAGGTTTTAGGGGGGAAGCTCTTTCTTCAATACAATCTGTTAGTGATTTAGAAATAGTTTCAAAACGTGATAATCTACCTGCATGGAAATTTAAACAAGGTAAGGTAGAACCTACTGCTTTTTCAAAAGGCACAATGGTTGATGTAGCTGATCTTTTTGAAAACTTTCCTGCACGTAAAAAGTTTTTAAAAAGACCTCAATACGAAGGCACGAATTGTAGGCAAATATTTATAGAAAAATCTTTACCATTTTATGATATTCAAATGACTTATATATCTAATGGAAAAACTTCTCTCATTTTTGATACATGCTCTTCTTTAAAAGAACGATGCATGCAAGTGTTTTCTTCTGCTTTTGGTTTTAAAGAACAAAAAGAACTTTTTTTTGAAATAGCATATCAATATGCTTTTTTTTCGTTTAATGTTGTGCTAGGCACTCCTGATGTTTATCGTTCAAATAAAAAATATATTAATATTTTTGTTAATGGAAGAAAAATTAATGAATATGGTTTAGTTCAATCTATTTGTTATGGAAGTGAAGGGTATTTTCCTAATGGAAATTATCCTGTAGTTTTTTTGTTTTTGCAAGTAGAACCTTCACGAATAGATTTTAATATTCACCCTGCAAAACGTGAAGCACATTTTGAAGACTATCATGAAATTCATCATGCAATTCATACTGTTATAAGCAATTTTTATAAACAAAAAACAATTATGACAATGTTAAACATGAAAAAAGAAGAAGAACAAGATGAAACATTAAATTTTAGTAATGAAGAAATAAGGCAAAATAATACCCAAATACAAGAACAAAGTTCCATTAATATAGAAAGAAGTATTCAATTCTTTAGAGAAAATCCTCCTAGTTCTGTTCCTTCGTATTTTAATGTTTCAGATATCTCTCATGTTTTTCCTATAAAAAGAGATAATTTTCCTACACAAACAGCAGAAAATGTAGAAATATATGGAGAAAAAACTAAGCAAGAAAAACTTAATTTTCACATATTAGGTCAATTTTGTGGAACGTTTATAGCTGTTGAAAAAGATAATGCTTTGTATGTAATTGACCAACATGCAGCACATGAAAGAATTATATATGAAGCATTAAAAAAAAGTGTTGGCTCCTCACAAGAGCTTTTAGCCCCGTATATTTTAGAAACAACTTCAGAAAAGAATGATGAAATTATAAAAGATAATTTAGAAGCATTGCTTGTTGCAGGTTTTAAGCTTAAAGAAATTGAAAGCGGACGCTGGGAGATTTCTGCAATTCCACTATTTTATAAAGGAACCGCAAAACATTTATTAGATGATATAGTTCAAGCAAAAAATGCTGGAAGTTTGATAAACCATTTACTTGCAACAGCAAGTTGCAGGGCTGCTTGTAAAGATGGCGACATTCTTGATTACGGTGCTATGTATGACATTGTAAGAAAAGCATTTTTACTAAAAGAGCCTATTTGCCCACATGGAAGACCAATATATTTTATGATAGACAAAATGGAACTTTTTAGAAAGGTGAAAAGAATTACATAGGTTTTTATTGTTTTACCGATTATATTCTTATAATAAAGTCTATTATTATTTTAAGCTTAAAATAATAATAGACTTTATTATGGCTTAATTTTATAAAACTTAATTAAAAAACTCACAAAAAAATCAATTAGCTCTTTGCCCAGTCTTTTAATGCATCTTTTTTAATAAATAACAAATTATATCCATCTTTAGCAACAATATTGGATGTCATAAGTAGATAATTACCTTCCACTTTAAATTGATAAAATCCATTAAACCATCTTGCCTCTTCATTTAAAGTACTATCTTCTTTATTTTCAGGAAATGATATAACTAATGTATTTTCTTCAATAGTGTAAGTGCCAGTCATTGTTTTAACTTCTTTATCTTTTACCTTATATGAACATATTATTGAGCCATCTTTTTCTAATTTAAGTTGAGTAAACGCATCCTTAACTGTTTTAGGTGTAATTGAATATTTAGCCACCCATTCAATACCCACTATTTTTGACTTAGCACGATTAGCACACCCAATAAAAGAAAAGAAGAGTAACACTGCAAAAATAATTAAAATATTTTTTTTCATAAAAAGCCTCCTTAAACTAATCTTAAATTAAGATGATTTTTTTGCAAAATTACTTTCTGCAAACGCTTTTTTAACAAACACAAAAGGACTTCTAAAAGAAACATCTGTAACATTTGTTATAAGCAAATAGCTATTTTGCACTTTAAATCTATAGAAAGTACTTCTTATTTCATTTATTCTCTCATCATATTCATCTATTGATGTAGGCATTTCTTCATTGAATGAAATCGTAAGTTTATCTCCTTCAATTTTATATGTGCCAGTAACTTTTTTGTCTAGTAAAAAATTCATTTTATAGGTACCAGTTGTTTTATCATAAACTTTTGGTCTTTTTTCTTTTACTTCATATGTTACATTCCCATCACTACCTAGTGTTAATTTCCTGTAGTTTTCAGATAGTTTTGTGTTATCAAGATTAGCTGCATATAGCCATTCAACATCTACTACTTTCTTAGCATGATTGGCACATCCGCTAAAGATAAGAGAAAATAGTAGTAGCATTCCAAACATAAATAAAACACTTTTTTTCATAAAAAAGCCTCCTAAATAATATTTATCGCATAAAAACGATATTACTACTTTAACACCCCCCCCCGATGTCAAGTAGCAAAAGCAATATTAAAATTAGTTATTTATATTTTTATAAGTTATCAGTACTTACTTACAAAATAAAAACAAATTCCATGTTCTTTGTGAAAAAGTAACAACTAAAATTAAAAAAAAGAATGAAAGTGGAGCTGGAAAAGACTAGGTAGGAAAGAAAGTATTTACTAGGATTATAATTTATATGGTCATCTTTTCTAATATTACTGATAGAAATTTATATAAATAAGTGATAAAATGACAGTATTAAAGTGTAATTTTACAAAGATGTTTATAGGGGGATGTTATGGAGAAAGAGTTTGAGGCATTAGAGCCAAAAAGCGTGTTTAAATGGTTTTATGAAATTTCACAAATTCCACGAGGTTCAGGAAACGAAAAGGCAATAAGCGATTTTCTTGTTTCTTTTGCAAAAGCCAGAGGTCTTGAAGTTTGGCAAGATAAGGCACTTAATGTAATTATTAAAAAGGCAGGAACAAAAGGTTTTGAAAGTTCCAAGCCTGTTATATTGCAAGGACACATGGATATGGTGCCAGAAAAGGAAGCTGGTAGTAACCATGATTTTACTAAAGACCCAATAAAGTGGCAGTTAAAAGGTGAAATGCTTTATGCACAAGGCACAACTTTAGGTGGTGATGATGGAATTGCTGTAGCTTATTGTTTGGCAATTTTGGATGCAAATGATATTGCACACCCTCCTCTTGAAGTTCTTATAACAACAGAAGAAGAAACAGGTATGGATGGGGCTATGGCAGTAACCGGGGAACACTTAGAAGGAACAAGATTTCTTAATATAGATTCTGAAAGAGAAGGCTCTTTTTTAATTAGCTGTGCTGGTGGTGCTAATGTTAATGTTACTTTTGATATTGAAAGAGAGGCGTTAAAGGGTGAAATAATAAAAGTTGCAGTTTCTAATCTTTTAGGTGGGCATTCCGGTATGGAAATAATACAACAAAGAGCGAATGCAATTAAAATGTTGGCTAGAAGCTTGCATGCTTTAAAAGAAAAGGAAGAGCTTAATATTATTGAAATTTCAGGTGGTTCTAAACACAATGCAATTCCAAAAGATTCTTGTGCTTTAATTGCTGTGAAAAATGCTGATTGTGCAATTAAAATACTTTCAGAATTTTCTGCTAAGTTAAAAAAAGAGTATCGCACAGCTGATCCAAATATGAAAATTACTATTGAAAAAGCAAGTTCAAATAAAAAAGATATGTTTACTAAATCATTAAGTAGTAGGCTTGTTGATTTTATGGTTATGGTTCCTGACGCTGTTCAATATATGAGTATGGAAATTAAAGGTTTATGCCAAACTAGTTTAAATAATGGCATTTTGGAAGAAGTGGATAATAAGTTGCTTTTTACCATTTCTGTTAGAAGTAGCGTTAAGAGTATGCTTGACGAAATAGTAAATAAGTTAAGTTTGTGTGCTCACTATACAGGTGGTAGTTGCGTAAAAAAATCTGAATATCCTGCTTGGGAATATGAAGAAAATTCTCCTGTTAGAGATGCTGCAGTTAACACTTATAAAAAAATGTATGGAAAAGACGCAATTGTTACAGCTATTCATGCAGGGCTTGAATGCGGGCTTCTTAAAAAAACATTGCCACAAATTGATGCTATTAGTTTTGGTCCAAATCTTTATGACGTTCATACTCCAGATGAGCATATGGATATTAAATCTGTTGAAAGGGTTTGGCATTTCTTGCTGGAATATTTAAAAGCATTAAAATAACCTATAATTTATAGGTTATGAAAAATTTGAAAAAGCAGTTTTGTCTTTTGATAAAACTGCTTTTAGTTTATTACTTTTCTTTTATAAAAAAGATTAATGTTAAGATAAGAAATAAGTATGGTAAAAGTGAGAAAATAAAAGAAAAGATTGGAAAGTCTTTTAAATATGGTATTGTGCTATTCAAAAATCCAAAAATTAAAAGTACATCATAGATTAGTTTTATAAATACTGACAATACAGTCATTACTAAAAAGATTTGTGCAGCTTGCCTAGTTTTTGACCACAAAAATATTGCTAAAAAACTTGAAATAAATGCAAAGATTACCTTGATAACAATAAGCAAAAAAGACCAACTATAAAGATCGTAAGACACCATATGTATTTAATGACTCCTTCTAGTAATAAATATCGGTTGCATATTATATTAATTAATATTTATTAAAAAAGGCTAATAGTTGGGTATAATGGTTAATCATAGGGAAAATAGATGGTTTTTCAATGGATGGAGAAAGAAGAATTTTGTTTTCTAAAGCAACGTTGAAAAACTCAAAGTAAGGGATATCTATGTTTTTTTTGAAAAACAAATAATGCCCTTCTATGTTAAAAAAAGTTTTTAGCTTAGGAAGAAGTTTGTTTAACTCTTTTTGTGTGTGTTGCTCTTCTTTTAGCATTTTTTTTGTTTTTATTGAATTAGCAATAGCATATTTTCGTTTGTGTGCTATTAAATCGTATATAAAAGATGTAATAGCAGATGCTTCAAAAGGTAGAATTGGGTCTTCTTCTAAGAAGATGGTTTTATCTATGTTTTTATATAATACTATAGTTGTGGAAAGTGATGGATAAGGCAAAAATAAAAATAAACTTTTTAAGTTTTGGTTCAAAAAGGGTCTATATATTTGCACATCTTTTAAATCGTTTGCCCCCATATTCTCTATATTAGACTTTGAGTGACTCATAGCAAGATTGGAAAAATATATTGCTTTTTGTGTTGTTGCATAAATTGCACTATTATATTCGGGAAATAATTCTTTTACTGCCCTTTTTAATAAACTTTTAGTCTTTGTTGGGAATATGCCAAAAAGACCTTTATCTAATTCTCTTTTGTAAGCAGTAATTATCCTGCTAGATTTATGCCCTAAAACTGCACGTCCATCACATAAATACATATCTAGTAGGCGAACGCCCTTATCAGTATATAAATAGTAACCTCTAGCACGCCGTACGTTTCCAAAATGTTTATAAATGAGTGAGACATAATCTATCTGTTTGTTTTCTTTAAAATTCATAATGTTATTACAACCTAAAACTAGGCCCTATTGATATATTTAATATATTGAATAATATGGTTTGATCTTTTTCTTTAATGTTTTCTGGATAAAAAGCAAAATTATTTAAAATTGAAAAATATAATCCATATTTATTAGTAAAATATTTAGCCAAGCTAAAATGAACAGGAATATTCATAAGCCAAACGATTGTTATAATACCTATGCCTGCTTTAATGCTGGCTTCTATGCCCTTTCCTATTCCATAGGTGTATCCAAATAAAAAATTAAGTGCATAAAAAGGCAATGCATTAATGCCAGCATTCGTTTCATTGTTAAACAAAAAGAATAGGTTATTGGCTATTAAAAATGAAAATCCTGAAATATGATTAAATAGGATATCTAAATCCATAGTTAGGGCACCTTCACTTTCGCCACTATCATTGTAATATATTGGTATGGCAAAAACCCATGCACCACCTATTTTTGGAGCAAAAATGTATTCTTTAAACCCTTTAGCATTCATTTCTAAAATAATAAAAAAGATAAAAACAAATAATAAAAATATTTTTTTTAAATGATTCATAGCTTCACTTTTAATTATTTAATGTTTTTATGAAAAAACTTAGGCTTAATTATTGTAAGAAGTGTTGGCAAGACTGTAAGCGAACCCAACGAACTTGTTAACATGATAAGAGCAATAAGAAAACCTAGTTCAGATAGCATATTAAATTTTGAAAAAGTGAGTACTGCAAAACCTAGCCCTACAGATGCAGCATTGAATAGTATTGCTTTACCAGAACCTAAAAATGTAGCATATAGAAAGAGAGATTCATCGTTAGATTTTATAATTTCTTTTTGATAAGCTGCAAGATAGTGAATAGTATAATCTATGCCAATGCCTATTGCAAAGCTTGCAACCATGGCAGTGCCTATATTAAGTTTTATTTTCAAAAAGCCCATAAAAGCAAAATTCATTAGTATGGAAATAGCTAATGGGATAATTCCAATTATACCAGCAATGATCGATTTATAGTATATTGATAAAATTAAAAAAACAATAAATAAAGAAAGACTTAAAGAAATTAATTGCGATTGCACTACTAAGTTATTAAGATCTTTTTCTACCAATACTGAGCCACCAATTTCAATATTTATATCTTTTGGAAACTTTGTTTTGATGAATTCATCTATTATAGAAAGTACTTTGTCCGTATCTTTTTGACCTTTTGTTTTTAGTTGGACATTTATTTTTAGTGCTTTTGGGTTGTAAATATTATCTATCATTCCATCAACACGCCCAGCAATTTCAACTAAATAGTTTCCTATTAGTGCATTTAGCTCTTTTTCATTCTTTTTTGCATATTTTTTAATTGATGATGGTATTTCATAATAAGACATGCCTTTATAATTAACTTTTTTAGAAAGCTCATTAAATACTTCGTCCGCTGAAATATGAACGCTTTCTCTTTCGCAAACTATATCATGCAACATTTCTAATACTTCAGATTGAGTATATTGTTTAGCATTTTCATTATTATTAATATTTTTTTCTGTGACAGAATCTTCAAGTATATTGTTAGAATAATTTTCATTTAATACATTTTTTTCTTCACTATCCAAATCGCCAAAATCACCAAAGTCCTTCTCTTCTTCTTCTATTTCTGAAAATGTTTTAACTTTATCGGGAGCTTCGTCTGCATTATGAACTTGATTTAACCTTTTTAATAATTCTACCAAAGATGTAACTTTTCCTACATTTTTCACCTCTTTTGTTAAATATAATGAAAGTTCATCACATGCTTTTAATACTTCTGCAGATATAACTCTTCCTCCCACATCAGAACTAACAACTATATTCAATAATTTAGAGCCACCAAATTTTTCTCTTATGAATGCATCAGACTTAACTACAGAAACATCATCTTCAAAATATTCCATAAAAATATTATCAATTTCTAGTTTTTTAATTCCAAAAAAAGAAATGATAATTGCAATAAAAGCAAAAATCATAACAGAGCGTTTATGTTCAGAAATAACCACTAAGGTGCGTGCAAGAAATGTATCCATCATGCTAAAATCTATTCCTTCAACAACAAGATGGACTTTGGGTGCAATCTTTTTAGGTCCTCTAATTATTAATATAGAAGGAATTAGTGTTATAGAAATAAGAAAAGCAAATAAAATACCAAGACTTGAAAATAAACCAAATTCAAAAATAGGAGCTACCGAAGTAAAACAAAATGAAAAAAAGCCTGTGAATGTTGTTAAAGAAGCAAGAGCAACAGGACGAATTACTCCGCTAATTGCAAAGACTACAAGTTCAGTATGTTCTAATTTTGTTATTTCTTTTCTCTTTCTAGCTTCATCATAATAAATATTAATAACATGTATCCCATAGGCAGAGCCAACTGCAATTAAAATTACAGGTAAAACTGTAGAAAGAATAGAAAGTGGAACATGAAAAAGTCCCATAGCACCTATTGCCCATATAGTTGAGACAGTTACTGTTAAAAGTGGTAAAACAACGCCTGAAAACCTTCTAAATGAAATGAATAAAACAATAACTAACACCAACACAACAAGGGGGATTAATATTCTTAAATCATGCGATGTTGCTTCATTTACTATTTCGCTAAAAACAGGCATTCCTGTAATGTACGTTTTAGAATCTTTAAAGTTCCATTCTTCTACTTTTGTCATAATTTGTTTACAAGACATCATAGCTTCTTCTGTACCACTTTCTTCATTTTTTACATTGAGAAAAACAAATATTTGTAAAGCTTTTAAATCATCAGAAACTAAAGATTTTTCATAAATTTGCCAGTCTCGAATTTTCTTTTTTATTTCTAGAACTTCTTCTTTTGTTCCCTTGAAATTTTCTGGAACTAATGACGATGAAGAAACATTGCCATCTTTTGCCTCTATATGTGTTGTATTAATTATAGAAATAGTTTTCTTTACCAATGAAATCTTAGATAATTCATCACTAATTTTTTTTACTTCTTGCAAAAATTGAAAATCTAAAATATTAGAATATTCTCTTTCAATACCTATCAGTATAGGTACTTCATCACCAAATAAATTGGAAATATTATTCATAACTATTCTTGATTTAGTATTTTTAGGAATAAATCTAAAATTATTATTATCTAATCTTATTTTTGTTAATTGCCAAATAAAGAATAAAGTTATAATGGATATTATAGTAATTATTATTTTCGAATGTTTATAAAATGATTTAAGAGAAAATTCTTTTTTCATAGGAAAGTCCTATTTTAGCAGGGAATGAATAAAGATACAATTACAGGATGTATAAAATACTTTTATAATTCTATTTATAAAAACAGTTATAAAACTAATAAATAAATTAAATATATGGTTCTAATAGATTAGAACCATATATTATATTATTATCCCACAATTTCCATATTAGGCAATAAAATAGCCTTAGGTCCTTTATATCCACCTCTTTGCATTTCTTCTTTTGAAAAATACATTTCATTTTGGACCTTAAATACATTGCCAGAAATGGAACCACCCGTAATTATATGGGTCTCTTTTCCGTCAAACCAACGTGCCAAGCGGAATTCTCCACCAAAATTACCTGTAACTGGATCCATAAAAAAGTCTGAAAACATCAATATTTCAACATATGGTGCATTTTTCATATCCTTTTCATATGAACGAGACCCAGTCATAACACTTACATTTGCAATATCGCCAGTTGGTTTAATTCCAAGATAGTGAGCAAAACGAGTACCACCATGATATGTTTTTACCACGCCTTTTTCAAAAAGAACGGTTTTTTCCAATTTAAAGCCAGTTCTATCATATTTTCTACAATATGGTGAGCCCTTCATTGTAGGCTCCAAAGTTATGCTCACAGCATCGCCCTTAATTTCTTTTTGCAAAGCCTCTCCAATTTTTGCACTAGACTGCCCTCCATAAACAAAATAAGATGCAGTTTGGACTCCATAAAATCCAAAGAATTTTTCAACAGAATCTCCCCGCAAAATAACATTAATAGAAGGAATATGGCTGGTTTTCTTTGCACTAGCTCTTTCGGCTGTATTTTGAAGTTGCTCTTTTACAAGAGTTTTTAACGCCTCTTCACAAACCACCCCTTGTATTGCAGAACCATATATTTCCACCTCTTCTCCCCCAGCACTAGAATCTGTAATTACTTCTACTTCATTCTCTTGCTCACCAAATTTTACGTCTATGCCTTCGGAATTCACTATTTCTATAATAGAATTGGTGGCAAAAAATTCGGCTGAGTTGATATTTGCATTCTCTACTTTTTCTGAATACACACACTTTTGCATTTTCAAAAGAGATTGCATAGGCACATCTAACTTCAGCTCTTCATCTATTTTGTCAGAAGGGGTGGGCAGTGGATACCATTCATTTTTCACAAATCTGGCAGCAAAAACAGCTTCTTCTATCTTTTTTTTAATTACATCATTGCTGTCTTGTGGAAATATTTTTATTTTTGCCGAACCTCGATATTTTTTGCCATTCTCTTCAAAATCTTTATATATCTCTGCCACAACATTAAAAACATCTTTTGCTCTATTCATGTCGCATTTGTCTTTTATAAAAAAAGCTTCTTTAGACGTAACATCTGAAAAAATAACAGAATAAGCCGAAATATCTTTATTTTCTTTTAAGAAATTGATAACTTTTTCTTTCATAAATTAGCCAAGCCTCCCCACTGCTTTGATATAAGAGCCACCCATAGAAACACGCACAAATTCCTTATAGCCTTTACCACAATAGCCACCACCACAGAGAGAAAAATCTTTTTCTTTGGAAATCATAGAAATAGAAGAAAGAAGAGTTGGCACATAACCTGTTAGGAATATAGGACCTACAATTTTTCCTGTAAGTTTGCCGTCTATAATTTCCCTTCCTTTTTCTACGGCACACTGAATGCCCCAGTTTTTGGGGTCTTCCATTCCACTAAAATAGCCTTCCAGTAAATAGCCTTTTTTTATACTGGCAATCATTTCATCTAATGTTGCATTTCCATAAGAAAAGAATGTGTTTGTCATTCTAGTGTAAGCTTTTCTCTCAAAAGATTCTCTTTTACCATTCCCTGTAGGCTTTATCCCCAAGCTTAGTGCAGAGAGAATGTCGCACATGCCAGTCTGCAAAATGCCATCTTTTATAATGCATGTATCCCCTGCCAAAGTGCCTTCGTCGTCGAAAAGGTATGAAGAAACTTGAGAGGCTGCATTTGCCCCATCGTGCATTTCTGTTATTGCAGAAGCAACAGGCTTGCCTATATATTCGCGGGCTTTTGCTCTGTTTTTTACAAACATATCCATCTCAACGCCGTGTCCAAATGCCTCGTGTGCAATAAGCCCTGTTACCTCTGGCGAGCAGATTATATCGTAAGTGCCAGCCACTATTGGCTCTGCTTTCAATATTTCTGCAACATTATCACAAGCTTTTTCAACATTTGCCATCATGTCATCAAGAAGTTCTGCACCAGAAAGTTTTGAAAAACTCTTTACGCTATATTTAACAGCACCCCCTTCTTTTAAGTATGGAATTAAGTAGCCAATAGAATAAACATAAGATTGCTCTAAGTCTTTTTTTGTTGAAAGAAATATTTTTGAAACTTGCACTTCTTCATAGTTTACTACAAAGTCGATTAAGTTTTTGTTATATTCAAATGCCTTTTGCATTATTTGAGTCATCTTTTCTATTTTTTGCTGAGCATTCATTGCATCAAGGCTCTGCCCAATTTCTGCAAAAAAAGATTTTTCTACACTATCTTCTTCAATCACAGGATATTCAATTTCTTTAATCCCCGCCTTCTTCAAAATCTCTACATCCTCTTTAGCCACTTCCCTCATTTTTTTTATAACAGCTTCCACATCATCGAGCGAATTAAATGAATATTCGCTATATCCTATGCCATTATGCACTCTCACAACATAGCCACATTCTGTGCAAAGGAAAGAGTCTGCAACAAAGATGCTCTTCTTTCGCACAGCAAAAGCCGTTCCTTTTGAATCAGTCGCTAAAACAGAAACATATGCAAATTCTTTAGAAAGTGTCTCTACCAACTGTTTTGCTTTTTCTTTTTTTTCTTTTAATAATTTTGAAATAACCACTTGCATCACTATTTCTCCTATCTTACCATTTATTATTTTTTATTAATTCTTGTACTTCTGATTCTGTAGTTTTTTTCCAAATTTGACTTCTTCCAATTCCCCAGCCTATTTCTCCTCTCATTTCCAAACTATCTTCTTTATACTTTTTCCCATCTTGCTTTCTAAAAGAAATTTTACAGTAATAGTATTTACCAGTATCTGGAGCTACAATATAACCATTTTGCCATACACCCTCGCTCTTTTTTTCTAGATTATATATAAATGGAGTACCTACAAGAAACATTTGATTTACCTTACCATGTTTTGGAAAATCAGGATAACTTTCTTTACAATTACTAGCAAGTTTTTTTGGGTCTTTTCCAACAGCTACTATAATTTCACCAAACAGTTTGTTATTCTCTTCGTAGATTTTCCAAACAGCTGTTACTTTACCACTTTTTTCATCAACACTTTTCCAAAGTCCTTCTACAGGATCTGCAAAAAGACTGATAAAAGACATTCCCAAGAATAAAATTATAATTAAAAAAACATTCTTTTTCATAAAATCCTCACAAAATTAAAAATAAAAGCATTATTATTCCTCATTAAGAGGAATTACATAAGTTTTAATAGGCGGGAACCCATTAAATTCTACAGAAGCATAACTTGAAGTATATGCACCTGTACTTAAGAAATAGACCCTATCACCTTGTTTTAAATTAATTGGTAAAAGGCACCTATAATCTTCATACATAATATCCATACTATCACATGTTGGACCTGCAACAATTGCCTCACCATATTTTTTACATTCTTCATCCTTATCTGTAATTATTGGATACTTAATAGATTCATTAAGTGTTTCTATAAGCCCATTAAACACCCCTGTATCAAGATAAATCCAACGATGAAGTGCAGTATTATTTTTTCTAGAAATCAATACAACTTCAGAAACAAGCACTCCACTATTACCCACTAAAGAGCGACCGGGCTCAATTATAACACGTGGTAAATTATCTCCAAAGTCTTCATTTAAATAACGAGTAATTTCCGTTGCATAATCAGAGAGTTCATTTGCAGGTGTAACATATGCTGCAGGCAATCCTCCCCCCATATTAATCATTTCAAGTTGAATTTCTTCCTCTTCCTCTAATGAATCCATCAAATATTTAGTTTTTGCAAGAGCATCATTCCACTGTCCAATATCACGCTGTTGACTTCCTACATGGAACGAAATACCGTAGGGAATGAGACCTGTATCTCTAGCTTGAATGCAAAGGTCATACGCCATATCAGGATGACAACCAAATTTTCTAGAAAGAGGCCAATCAGCACTACTAGTACTTTCCACTAAAATACGAATATATACACGAGAACCTGGAGCACATTGTGCAATATTTTTTAAATCATCTTTACTATCTGTTGCAAACATGCGGACACCTTTTTCATAGAAATAAGCTATATCTTTTGCTTTTTTTATTGTGTTTCCATAACTTAATCTATCTGGAGAAACGCCTAAAGAAAGCACCTTATCTAGCTCATACCTAGAAGCAATATCAAAATTAGCTCCCAAATTATTAAGCATTTTAAGTACTTCTTCATTTGGATTTGCTTTCACTGCATAATAAACATCTGCGTATGGAAAATTCTTTACTAAATCGTTATATGTATCTTTGATTGTTTCTAAGTCTATGATTACACAAGGAGTTTCAAGATTTTTAGAAAACTCCATTAAATTATGCCATTTGGCATCTGAAATATAATCTTTTCTCATAGCATTATCCCCCAATACTTAAAATATATAAGAAAATAGCCATAAGGCTATAATAATATAGACTCAGTGTCAATAATTATATGAGAATAAACTAGTAAGTAAAATATTATTTTAAATAAAAAAGATGACTTTTACAAATCTAAAATAAGATTAACATTAAGTGATTATTTTTATAGAAACATTATAGGAGCAACAAAAAATATAAAGATGTTACACATTTTTTAACATTTTCGTTAAAATTTTATCAAAAGTATTAGAAAATTTTTGTAAATCGGTTTTATTAAATTGCCTCATCTTATCTGTCATTAAACCATTGCAACGCATCTCATACATAAAATTTCGCATAGAGAGGCGTTCCTTAACATTATCCTTTGTAAAAACATTCCCTCTATCATTAATTACAACAACATCCACAGCAACCAGTTCAGCTGCAAGAGGAATATCTCTTGTAACCACTAGATCACCTTTCTTAACTGAATTAATTATATAACTATCTGCCGATTGTTCTGTTGCATCCGTCATTATAAAGGATATTAATTCATGCCTATAAATTGGAATCTTTCTATTTGCTACAAAAACAGTATTAACAAAAAGCCTCACTGATGCTCGTGAAATAATTTCTCTAACTCGCACAGGGCACGAATCAGAATCCACCCAAATCGTCATTCTCCGTAATTAATAATATCATCAATTTTAGCAATCATTTTCATGGCAGTATGCTCCATAGCAATAAATGCATCAGGAGCAACCTCGCCATCCGAAACATCCATACGTGCTTTAAAAACCTCATCACTTAAAAAAAGCCCCGCTATTATTGCAACCTTTAAGGGATCATTAACATCAGCACTTTCTTTCGCTTTTTCAACCACAGAAAGATAATATCCATAGATAGATTGTAGATATTCGTCTTTCTGATCTGCTTCGAGCTCAAATGAAGTTCCAAGAACATTTACCCCAAGATGACCTTTCTGCATTTTTCACCTAAAATATGTCCATCTGCTTATCAGCATCTTCTTTTTGTTCTTTTTCTTCAGAAAAATAATTCTTTTCATCATTTTCTTGAACTGAATTAGATTCGCTTTCGTCATCATTAGACAATGTATCTAATGCACTAGCATTAGAGAGCAACGTTTTAGCATGTGCTACAGAATTCTGAAAAATATCCAGTTGATTTAGTGCATTAACAACACGCTCTTCAATTTTAGCCTGCTCTGCTTCATAAGAAAAAACCTTGTTGTTTAGCTCTTCTATTTGTTTTTCTTTTTTTTGCAATGTATCTTTTAAAGCATCTCTTTCAGCATAAAGAGATTTCACCATGCCTATTAAAGACTCTACCTTGCCTTCTAATAATTTAACCTGCTCCAATGTAAGCATGATTTAAGCTCCTAAAGCTTTCTTAGAAGCTTCAACAATAGCCTTAAAAGCTATAGGATCTTCAATTGCCATATTTGACAAAGCTTTCCTATTTATAATAATTTTAGCCTTATTGAGACCTGCTATAAATTTTGAATATGACAAACCAACCTCTCTCACTGCGGCATTAATACGAGTAATCCATATTCCCCTCATATCAGCCTTTCTATCCTTTCTTCCTTCATAGCTATGACGCAACGCCTTCCTCACTGCATCTTTCGCTGCTTTAAAATTAGTTCCTCGCCTACCTCTAAAACCTTTAGCAAGCTTTAATATTTTTCTACGCCTTGTTATCCTTCTATCGGCACTTCTAGACCTCGACATTTAAAATCTCCTATAAAATTAATTATATGGTAACAACTTTTTTCTTACAACTACGCTATCAACCTGTGAAAGAATGCCAGTTTTTCTCAAATTACGCTTTCTTTTAGTTGTTTTCTTTGTAAGAATATGTCCTGCATTCATTTTCTTATATTTAACTTTTCCGCTACCAGTAAATGAAAATCTTTTCCCAGCAGCTCGCTTACTTTTCATTTTAGGCATATAATCCCCTCCAATCAAAATTACTTTTTAGCCTTAGGTGCAAGTGTCATAGACATGCTACGTCCTTGCATCAAAGCTTTCTTTTCTACTGTATACAACTCTTCAGTTTCAAGACGGTCTAAAATAGATTGCATAATATCAAATCCTAGTTCTGTATGTGCTAACTCACGCCCCTTAAATCTAATGGTAACCTTAACCTTATCACCATCTTCCAAGAAACCCTTAATAGCTCTAACCTTTACATCCAAATCATGTGAGGCAATCTTTGGTTGCATTGTAATTTCTTTTAATAATTGTTGTTTTTGGTTCTTTTTAGTATCACGCAGTTTTTTCTCTATTTGAAAGCGATATTTACCATAGTCAACAATCTTACACACAGGTGGTTTTGCCTGAGGAACAATTTCTACAAGATCCAACCCAGCATCTTTCGCCTTTTGTAAAGCTTCCAATGTAGGAAAAATACCTAATTGATTGCCTTCCTCATCACTTAGCCTAACTTCTCTAACACGGATCTGCTCATTAATCCGTAAACTTTTTACATCCGCCACAAAACTCCTTTGTACAAAAAAGTACACACAGGTCTTAACAAAAATACAAAATAGATTTTATATCTTTTACAATCATATTGTCAAGATAATTAATATTATTATAAGGTGGTTAAAATTCTGCTAAAAACACAACCGCAATTAAAGTTGCAAGTCTAGCCTTGTTTTCATCAATATTTTCTAGCAGTTTTAGGTTAGTAATATAATAACAAAAAAAACCAAAATAAGGTTCGATACGCACGACATATTCTATTAAAGAATCCCTATTAGCTTCTTTTCCAAAAAGCAAATATATAATATTATTTAATAATATGATAAAATCATCAAAGTATATAAGGTATGGATTTTTTTCATGTCTTAAGGCATAATAAAACTCAAGCCCTATTCTATCCAGAGTTTTAATTGTTTCCAATTTAAAAAACTCATCTCTTGAGTCTACCCAAGTTTTATCTATTAAAAGATGTACATTTTTTGCAAAATTCTTTAGAAATTGGTCTTCCACATAAAAAGACTTATCATCTAAAATTTGTAGAAAGCATTTAGAAATATCAAAAGCCAAGGATATACCTATTGCAGCTTTAATAGAAATAGCAGTATCATTACTTTCTAAAAATTCAGGAATAAAAACATCAACAGCTTCATCTATCATAGAAGAAGAAAAAACATTTTTAATAGCAAATGTTTCAATCATAATTATTAATAATTCCTAGCAACATATTTTTTCAAGTTTGATTTTATTATTTTTAACATTTGTAATTTTCATTTTTTCAAAAAGATAACAATATTCATCATTAGCTATTTTTGCATCTTTTATTACAGGATTATCTTCCAATTTATGCAACACAGCATTCATTTCATCATCGCTATCATACACCATTTTCCTAAAAAATGAATCATAATCTTTTTGTTTTGTATAAAAAACTTGTTTAGTAATATATTCTCTAATATCTTTAGCATCTTCAACAAATTCATTCCACTCTTGCCAACTAAACATCCTCGCTTCTAATCTAATATTACCTAACTCTAAGCCAAGCACCTTGCATGCCTCAGATGAATTAGTAAATTTTTGCTTAATGGAAGCAAATTCTGATTTAAAATTAGATAATCTTGCAAGAATAAAATATGCATGAAGTGCCCTTTCTTTCTCCGCCCTTTCTAAGATTTTTAGATATTCTAAATGTATTTCTTTCCAGCTTTTCAAAGCACCAGTCTTAATATTTTCTATTAATTCTTCAAGTTCAACTTTTGGCATAAGAACGCCACCCAAATTAACCCATTCAATTGAAGAATTGCCGTTGTTTAGCATTGAAATTAACACACCTTCATTTTTAGAAGAGAATTCAAGAAAATTAATACTATATTTCTCAAAATACTTACTAAGAGTTTTAACCCCATAATATGTAAGCATTTCCTTATAAGCACACATAGCTTTTGCAAATTTCAAAAATCTTACATGCCGTGGTGAACAACCTTTATCTTGTGGGCACTTCGGTGTTTTTTCTATATTTTCAGAACTTGTTTCTATAATATCTATTAAACCATCTTTCATTATAATTTTATCTTTAGAAGTCTTTTTTAATATAAAATTTAATTCATCAATAGCTTTTAATATTTCAGTTGCAGTATCTGGAGCAAGATATTCAGTTTCAATCTTTAAACTCTTATCTTTTCTCTTATCACGAACTACATATTTTTTCATATTCCGCTCAAGAGCATACATATTATACATCCAATAATAAGACGGCATAATTTCCAGTACATTTTCATGTTCATTATTTATAATTAGCGAAAATGGAAACGGTATATTCAACTCATAACAATAGGAGCCTTTATCAATCAACATAAACGATGCAAATTTAGAGTTATGTTTTAATGTAGTGGAAAGGCATGGCCAAAAACCTCTACCTGCAAAAACCTCTCCATCATTACCTCGTGTGTTATGATTAGATCCAACAGTAGCTCCAGCAGCCATATTGGACTGTCCCATAATAACACTCGCAATTAAAAAAGAATTATTATGATGCTGTTCGTGAAATGGAAAAATCAACGAATTCAAAACTTCACAACAAGATATTGTAGAATTATCTCCTAAAATAGAATGTATTAAACGAGCACCATACTTTAATGTACAATGTTTTCCAACAACGAACCTTACAGCCTTAACTCCATAAAAAATATGTGCAGCCTCTCCTATAATACCATTAACAAGTTCAACTCCTTCTCCAATTTGTGAAGGTTCATCCTCACTAGAAAGAATAGTTAAATTTTTTAATTTATTTGCTCCTTTGATATAAGAAAATTCACCTATATAAACATCTTTTATTATACGGCAACTTTTTATTACACTCTCGCGTTCCACAACTCCATAATACCCACGACTCGAATCACATTCAGCTTGAGTCATTTCTTCAAGTCGCTTTATTAATGTAGCATCTCCCCTATATTTTGCCCAAATATATGCATCAGGCATTAGCATGGACTTAAATGGATACACATCACGCCCACCACTCTCATTAATCACATCTATCTTAATTCTAACGTCTTCATTTTCCCCATCTTTAACAATACCTTCACCAAATTTTGCATGATTTGTGACACTCATTTCGTCAATTCTATTCAAAATAACATTATCTTTTATTATATAATGAGATAAATATGAGCAAAAATGAATTGCAGTGCAACTACCAATATCACATGATATAATTACACTATTGGTAATCCCTGAAGGAACTGCAAAATCATGATATTTTAATATAACATCTTTCATGGAACCTATGCGAACAAGACCATAAAAAGAGTTATTTTTTATAAGAAATGGCAAAAATGGTTCTTCAACTAATACATCCTTCCAAGAAGAACATAGATTTCCATTTTTTTCCAATGCCATAATTTCTTGCTTATCTAAATGACGATAACTTTCCTTAGGATTTTGCTTAAATCTATGATAATACTCATCTTTGCCTTTAGGTAAAGATTCATCTGAAATAAACCCGTAACCAAAATTTTTAGAAGATTCTACGCTTACACTCATTTATTAATTTCTCACAACTATTATTTAATGTTAACAAAAAATTTTTCTATATATCTAATACGTGCATCTGCTTCATTCCAATATGAACTAGTAGGGAATGTTCTTATTAAAAATTTATAAGACGCAAGAGCTTTCTTAATATTTTTTAACTCACTATTTAATTCATATGCTTTGCCACGCAAAAAATAGGCTTCATCAATATTTGTGGAAGCAACAGCAAAGAAATTTTCAATTTTTTCTAAAGCAGTTTTGGCATCACCATTAGAAATAGACTCAGATACTTCATTTATAATTTTTCTTGCTATTTCTTCATTCCCTTGCCCCTTTGCATTTTCAGGAGAAATGTTTGCAACATTTGCAAATACTTCTGGTTCCTTGTATGAGGAAACATCATCCTTATTAGAAGAATTCCTATTAGATGATATCCCTTCATTTTTAGAAATTGCTAAACTCTTATCTTCTTTCTTTTTATTAGAAGACATACTTTTAGATATATCACCTTTATTCAATTCTTCTTTTTTTGAAACAACTTCTACTTTATTAGTTTCAGGCATTTCATTTTCAGTTTTCTTAGGCGTTTCATCTACCTTAATACCTACCTTTTCAGCATCCATAGAAACTTCATCAGGTTCTTTCTTCAAAGGTTCTTCGAGATTTTTATCCTTAGTCTTACCTTTATATTCAAACACTACAGAATCTTGCTGAACTCCAGTAGGATTAGGCAAAACTTTTACAGAAATAGCATCAACAATAAAGTCTCCGGAAAACCCATCAAAATAAGAAAAGTTTAAAACATAGTTACCCTCTTCTTCTGCTATAAATGTAAAAAAAGTTTTTCCATCTTTCATTTTACGCTTGGAATAACTCAAACCTTTTTTAGAACTTTCTTCACCTAAATATACCCAACCTTCGCCTGGGTATGAAAAATCTATATTTTGTCCTTTTAATATATTTGTATAGCGAGATATATTTACTTTATCATCCTCATCAACAATACTAGAAAGCTGTCCTTTACCTTCCACTTCCTCATACTTTGTTTTAGGCTTTTCTTTAAAAGAAGGCTCATCTATTTTCCCTAGTTTTTCCTCTTCATCAAAAGTTAAAAAATTCTCATCATCAACATCTGGTGGCAATACCTCAGACATATTATTTACATAAGACTCATCAAAACCACTTAACGTTTCATTATCATCAATAAAAACAGGTTCTTCCTCATTACTAGAAGTAAATAAATCACCATCCTTTTCCCCTATATTACTGTTATTTTCAATAACATTATTAGGAGGCATTTTAAAAGGAGTGTTGGCATCTTTATTTTCTTTTGTTTTTTCCTCAACATTAGTATTTGAGTTTTTTGTTACCTCTTTTTGTGCAATTTCTTCTTTTTTCTTAGATAAATCTTTGGTTTCTCTTATCATCATAGAAGAATAGTTAAAAGTTAAATTTGCATCTTCCAACTCTTTTAATATTTCAATGGAAGATAATATGGAAGGTAATTTTTTCGTTTCTATTTTCTTTGTTTCTTCTTTAAAGGGGAAAAGTCTATCATCATCTAATATTTTTTCTTCTTTTATAAAGGATTTTTCTTCAATATCACTTTTTATTATTTCTTTTTCATCTAATTGGTTTTCATCCAATTTGTCTATATTTTCATCACTCCTTTGTAAAACCTCTGCATTTTCCTTATTAACTTCAGTATTAATCAGTACGTTTGAAGCTTGCCCATTTACTCCCTGTTTTTGTTTTTCACTATCGTTTTTTTCAGAAAGTTCCATTTCTTCATCTTCTTTTTCATCATAGGATTTATTAGCTTGAGAAATTAATAAAGACTTTTCATTCTCCTCTGTTTTAGTAGATACTATTTTTTCCATTTTATCGATAGGAATAAAAGAAGATTGTAAATCTCTTTCTTTTTTTTCCTTAATGTCTTTAAACTTAACTAAGTTATTACTAGATGATGCTTCTAATGTATTGCATGAAAAAGATATATTGATAAAAAATAATAGTAATAAAGAAAAAACAGTTCTCACCATAATACCCTCCCCCTAAAAATGCTTAAGCACTCTCTCTATTCTAATAAATACGGCATTTTTAAAAAATACATTAATAATCAAAAATCCATAGTTATGGTGCACTATCTAAAAGTTTTTTAATCAATTCTCTATTTTTTAATTTCAATTTTTCTAACTCTTCTTTAGTAAAAGGCTCATTTTTAAGCCACCATTCAATTTCACTTAATTCCCATTCTTTTCTTTGCTTTCTTGAAAATTGCACAGGCGGAATTTGCAAAGGTTCTTCTAAAAGATATAACATATTGGAATCCACAACAACAGGGATTTTTTCATCACTACTTGTTTTTTTTATTGCTCTTATTCTAACTATCAGTAAAATACCAAATACAAAAAAAGCAATGACTAACAAAATTATAAGTAAATTCATCTTGTTTTCAAATAACTCTTTTATATCCATAAAGGCTCCTTATCAAACATCAATCTTCTTTTATTCTTTTTTGTGGACGACTAGGAATAATTATATCTTCGGCTTCAACATCTTCTTCTTCGAAATCGTCTTTTAATATTGCATTCTCATTTTTTATTGAGTCAAAATTAGTGTCTAATTTTATTGCAATCATCTTAGAAACACCTGATTCTTCCATTGTAACACCAAGCATAGCATTTGCACCAATAACAGTTTTTTTGTTATGAGTAATAACAATATATTGACTCACATTAGCAAACTCTTTTAAGGTATGAATAAACCTCATTACATTTTGTTCATCAAGTGCTGCATCAATTTCATCAAGAAGACAAAAAGGTGATGGTTTCACCATGTAAGTTGCAAACAATAAAGAAACAGCAGTCATGGATTTCTCTCCACCAGACAAAAGCCCAATATTTTCTAACTTTTTCCCAGGTGGCTGGGCAAAAATATCGATACCAGAATCTAAAACATTATTTGGATCTATTAGTCTAACCTCTGCTCTGCCACCACCAAAAAGTCGTCTAAACATATTGTGAAAATTCTTTTTTATTTTATTATATGTATTTACAAACATCTGTGTGGATTCTGCCTTAATTTCTTCTGTAATTCTTTCTAAATCTTTTTTTGCTTTTTCCATATCTGCTATTTGTTTGTCCAAAAACTCATATCGTTCCTTTATCTCTTTAAATTCTTCAATTGCCATAAAATTAACATGCCCCATAGAAGAATGTTCAGCTTTTAACTTTGCTCTTTTTTCTGAAAGAACAATAGGTGAGTCTTCTATTTTATACATCCTATCTTCAAATTCCATAATTTGCCTAGAATGAACTTCCCTAAAATTATCCTTAATATTTTTTATATCTGTTTCAAAGGAAACTTTTTCCATTTGTAATTTTTCTAGCTTACTAAGTATATCTAATTTTTTAGAACTATACTCATCCATTTTCTCTTTATCAGCAGAAAGTAAAGCGTTTTTATATTTAATCTCTTTTTGCAGAACTTCCAATTTTTCCGCAAGATTTTGACCATTAATTATTATAGAATTTATTTCACCTTCAAGCTCTAATTTCTCTTCTATATTATGCTCCCTTTTTTCATTATGTAGCATTTGTTCAGTTTCTAATTCTTGCAAACGCTGAGTTTCATCTCGTTCTTGTTTTTCTAATATTTGTATTTCTCTCTCAATACCTTTAATCTCAGTTTTTCTTTTTTCTTTTTCTATACGAAGGGAGCCAAGAGTTGTTTTATACTCTTCAATTTTCAAAACTATTATTTGATTTTCTCTATTTATCTTTTCTATTCCTGTTTTATTTTCTTCAATTTCTTCCTTTATTTTTATAATTTCATTATCAATATTCCGCTTTTTTGTTATAATACCTTCTGGAGATAAAAAATCATCAATAAAAAGAATAGAATATTCCTTATATTTTTCAAAGCTTAAAGAAATATCTTGTGAAAGAGACGAAACTTCATCAAAGCTAGAAATTATCTTTTGTAAAAATTCACTCACCTTTTCTTTTTGAAAGTTTTCAGAAATTGAAAAATCTTGAATCAAGGATATCTTGTTATTAGAAAGGATAAGTAACTTCTCTATTAAAAATGAAAGATGCTTTGCCTCTTCTTTTTTTTCTTTTACTGAAATATCTTTAGCCTTTAACTTTTCATCTAATTCTTTAACAATATCTTCAGTAATTTCTCTAAGAGAAAGTGAAAGATTAGAATTAAAAACATCCAATTCTTTAAGACGCTCTGTTTTTCTTTTAATTAAATAATTATTTGAATTTAATTTACTTGAAGATAAATCTATGCTATTTTCAAAATTGCTAATATTTTCTTCTATATTGGAAGACTGTTTATCAAGAGATAAGACCGCTCCTTTTTTTTCATCAATATCTTCTCTTGCTGAATTCACTCTTTCTTTGGAAGATTCAAGACGAGCTTCTATTATTTTAAGCTTTTCAACAAGCTCCAAATCCATTTTCACGTATAGTTGAAGCTGATTTTCTTTTTCTCTTCTTTCAATATCTAACTTTAAAACTTCTTTTTGACGATTCAAAAAATCCTCTTGCATGGCGTTAACTTCATCCATGTTTTCACCAACAGAAGAATCTAAAATATCTATTTCTTTTTGAATTTCTGCTATTTTGTCTCTTATTTCCTTTTCTTCATTTTTTTTAATAGCAAGACCATCTTTACACTTTTTTAATTTAAGAAGTTGTATATCTATTTCACACTCAAATATTTCTTCTTTTATTTTCTTATATTTAGCTGTTTTTTCAGCTTGAACTTTTAAGATATCATATTGTTTTTTTACTTCATTCATAGAAGCATAAAGAACCTTCATATTTTCTTCTGTTTTTTGCAATCTTCTTTCTGCTTCTTGTCTTTTTATTTTAAATTTTGTTATCCCCGCAGCTTCTTCAAACAAATATTTTCTTTCTTCTGGTTTACTAGAAAGAATTTGATCAATCTTGCCTTGCTCCATAACAGAGTAAGCCACCTTTCCAACACCAGTATCCCAAAACATTTCTTTAATATCTTTAAGCCTAACAGGTTGGTTATTTATAAAATACTCACTTTCTCCTGAGCGATACAATCTTCTTTTTATTGCAATTTCACAAGAATCAAAATTTAAAAGCCCTGTTTCGTTATCTATTGTTAAGCACACTTCAGCCATACCCATTTGTTTTCTTGTTTCCGTGCCATTAAAAATAACGTCTTCCATCTTATCAGCTCTTAAGGCTTTAGATGAAGCTTCTCCTAAAGTCCACTTGATAGCATCTATAACATTACTTTTTCCGCAACCATTAGGACCTAATAATGCTGTAATTCCCTCTGCAAATTCCACCTTTACTCTATCAGGAAAAGATTTAAATCCAAATATCTCAAGACTCTTAAGAAACACTAATTTCCCTCAATCCACACCAATAATTAAAAAATAACCGCATTATACTAACATAAATAACAAAAAAAAGATATATAAAAACTAGACACCAAAAAAAATCTAAAATCACTTATCAAATGATAATATGAAAAAATCAAGGAAATGAGATTTAGTTCTGAAAATCGTATATTCTTAATTCTAGTAACTACAGAAAATTTCTCTATCCTTTTTTGAAATTAAGTTGTATCTTCTATAATAGAATAAAATTATTGTTTTTATTTTTCATCTCTTAAGTAAGAGTTAAAAATTTATACTTATTATTCTTATTAGAAATAAGCGTCAAGGCTACCTAATCTTAGAACTTTAGCTTATTTTAAATAATTTATAAATTCTGAAAAAATTTTACGTTTTTGCTTAAAGTTATTATTTTATCTGTAAGAACATAACAACACCTGTATCAACTTCTCATATAGCCCTTAGTTTTTTAGTAGGGAAGTTTAAATGTCATAACTTCTGCATAACTAAAATATATTCTATTTATGTATTACCGATCAATGTACAAGCTTTAGCATATGATTTTAAAACTCTATACATTTCAGAAAAAGTTTCTAACATATCACATATCAACATAATAGTTTTTTACTTCTATTGTTTTTTTATTTTTTTGATATTTTCAACCAAACAAGTACTTTTTAAATAATAGAAACTTTAATCAAAAAGTGTTACTTTGTTCTCCAATATAATTGAAATTTCAATATATAAAATGGAAGGAAATAATGGAAAGAAAAGAACGAGCAGAAAACAACAGAACATTAACATTAGAACTTGAAGAAATTGAGTCATTAAAAGCAAAATTGATTACAGCATCAAATATTGGAAATACAAAAGACCTTATCAATAAAACTATAAATGGTGATATGTTTGAAATGATTAAGTATATACCTGATGAATTTGCCAATTTAATCATTATCGACCCACCTTATAACCTTACAAAAAACTTCAATGGAATGAAGTTTAATTCTCGCTCTGAGAATAGCTATGATGAATATTTGGCAACTTGGTTCCCTGAAGTTTGCAAGAAACTCAAACCAAATGGCACATTGTATATGTGTGGTGATTGGAAATGTACAT
>CAUUIE010000004.1:0-37808 GCA_963545065.1 uncultured Treponema sp. | reverse complement strand
TGAGACTGCCCATTTTCTGTATTATGTTTTGCAATTACAAAATCAATATTTCCTATCTGCGTATACACATATTTTGCAAAATAATCACAGTAAACAGCAGTTTTTAATGCCTCCTCTCGTAGATTTTTGTAGTTATTCATTTTTATGCTTTGGAACTAGCCAGTTTAAAAGTTTTAACAAGAAGATTTATGTTGTTTGCAATAAAAATAATCGTACAAATAGTTAAAAAAGATATAATCGTAAACAAAAATTGTAAAGTAAAATAGCTCCCAAAGCTTTGAATAAACTTAATGCCTATCTTTGAGGAAGGAATAACAAGAAAAATTGCAAGCATAGCACTTCCCATAACCCCCCAAAGACTTAAAATGAAAAATGCAAATTTTGATTTCTTTATATTTTTTTCACATTTTTTTGAGATAATTTGTTGCATTGTTCTAATGTATAGGGGATTAGTTTTACTTACAGTTCTCATCATTTCATCAGAGTTAAAATGCATTGCAAGAGTCATACTTCTGACGTTATCTCTACATTTTTTACAATGTAATAAATGAAAAAACATGTGAATAGGTAATTTCTCATAGCGCTCAATATGAAGATATTCTTCCATCAATTCATTACATTTCATACATTTCCCACCTATAAATAAGGAAGAGCTTTTGCAGAAACAGTATTTGCTAAACCTGCAACCTCTATTTCATTTTTTAATATTCTTTTTGCTCTAAAGATATAAGACTTTATTGTTCCTATAGGAATTCCTGTAATTTGCTCAATATCTGAATATGCAATATCATAAAAAAAATAAAGCTCAACACAAACCTTATAATTTTCAGGTAGATTATTTACTGCTTTTTTTATTGCTGACTGTAAACATGTTCTAATAAACTTTTCTTCTGGAGAAAGGAGTGGCGAGACAAAGTCCTGGTCTTCACTAGATAATATAAACTGCTGTCTCCTATGTGCTGAATTAACTGCCATGTTATAGGCAATTCTCATAAGCCATGTATAAAATGAAGATGTCATCTTAAAACTTGGTAAAGCTTGATATGCTTTAAGCATAACATCTTGACAAAAATCTTGTGCATCTTCTTCATTCTTAAAAAAACTATATCCTAATGAGAGAATTCTATTTTGATACCTTAAAACTAATTCACCAAAAGCTTCAACATCTCCCTTTAACACTTTTTTTAATATTGCAAAATCTTTTTCTTTTATTGATTCGGAAGCTTTGTGTAATACAACCAAACGTTCCTCCTTACTTTTCTTTACATTTACTACTAAATCTATAGTACAACAAAAGGCTAAGTCCAACAGAAAATGGAACTAAACCTAGCAACAATGTGTAATATGATGTCTGAATGAAAATAAAAAATACAGTTAAGACAAAACCTAGTATTAGAAGTAATAGACCTGATAAAAGACAAATGTTCAAAAAATCTAATTTTGAAGGATTATAAATGCCATTTCGTATTAGTAACATCGTTTGTTTATGATGCCACAGTATATAGAAAAATAGCAAAAACGTTGCCATAATAACACCAATTATAGGAAACAATGACATAATCACCTGAGCTGCAGGCACAACATCTGTATCAACCATAGTTTTACCTTTACCTTAATGAACTATCTTAAACTCTTCAAAGTATATAGCAGAAACACACCCCATTTTTAAATTATCATTAATCTCAATTAAAAGAGCATTTTTTATATCACTTTCTTCTTGAGTTTCAATGTTATACCATGAACGTTGCAAAAACCATGAAGTAATTATATTTTTTAGCAACTCTTTTTTTTGCACGATCTCTTCACGTAATGGTATATTCTCGGCATCATATTCTAAAAATGGATTTAATACAATCGTGGCAGGTTCTTTATCTGAAGAAATAATCCTAAGTTGTTTGAATTCACTATATATAGCCTTACCCTCACGTAAAGTATGTGGTAAATATAAGGGGGGCTCAATTTTCTGCTTACTTTCATCTTCTCTTAAAAAAGCAATAATAGTGCCAGTTGTTATGAGAATAACTAGAAAAAAAATTAAGCAAAATAAAAAGTTATATATAACCCTATACAGTATGGAAGATCTTCCCCTTTGCATAAGCAGATGATATCATAGAATAAATAAAAAACCTATATATCAAGGTACATCACAATAAAAAGGCTTAACAAGGTCTAATACAAAAGATATGCCTGCCTCTTCTTAATAAACTCTCTTTCATCAAGACTCATAGCTTTGAATAAGAGTTTTTCATCAATATCTTTTTCACTAAGACTTGCATTTCCAAATAACAAGTTAAGCCCACAACGCCTCATTCTATCGTCATTAATCTTAAATTTGGGATAAGTTTTTTTAATTATATTGAACATTTTTATAGCCACACGTACAGGTTGAAAAACATTTTTATCAGATATTGCTATATAAAGCCCCTCACACGCTTCATCTTTATATATTGAAGAATTTGGTGTAAAATAAGCCGGAAAGAACTTAACTCCTTTTAAGTTCTCCTTATTAACTTTTTCAACTAATTCATCTGCATTAATAAATGGAGCTCCTATGTAATGAAATGGTAAGGTGGTACCACGTCCAACTGATAAATTAGTTCCTTCAAAAAGACACATACCAGAATAAATTAATGCCGTGCTAGCATTTGGAATATTAGGCGAAGTAGGTATCCAAATAAGAGGCAAGTCTTCAAAATATAAAAATCTTGACCAATTTTTTAGTGGAACAATTTTAAGATTACAATTTATTCCAAACTCTTTATTAAACATAAAACTAAGCTCCCCAACTGTCATTCCATGCCTTTGAGCTATTGGGTATAGTCCTACAAATGATTTAAACTCTTCTTGCAAAATAAAACCTTCCACAACATTGCCACAAATGGGGTTTGGTCGATCAAAGACAACAAAAGTTTTTTTATTTTCTGCACAAGCTTGCATGGCATAAGCCATTGTATATATATATGTATAAAACCTAGAACCCACATCTTGAATATCAAAACACACAACATCAATGTCTTCTAACATCTCCTTTGTTGGTTTTTTTTGTTTACCATACAAACTATATATTTTAAGTGATGTTTTTCTATCAATTGCATTGTCTATTAATGCTCCTTCCCTAAAATTTGCATTTAATCCATGCTCAGGAGAAAACAATAACCTTAAATCAGTTTTTTCTTTTAAAATTGAAATTGTACTCTTACCCTCACTATTATATCCTGTCATATTCGTAATTAATGCAACACGTTTTCCTTCAAAGAAATTTAGATATTCATCAATCCTGTCTATTCCAAGTTTTATTACATCTTCTTTATTTTTTCCATATAAAAATGCAATTGATAGCAATGCTACAAAAAATACACTAAACTTTTTCACATTATTCTCCCCACTATCCTATTCTATCATATTTTTTTCAATTAATCAGAAGTTTCATAGAGACACAATATAACGTACTATTACATCAAAACTCAATAATATTGACATTAACATTGAAAGAAAGTAGCATAATATTGATTTTTATACAAAGGAATTAATTAATTCTTTGATGAGGTAAAGCATGCTTAAATCTGTTGGAGTTGTTGCCAGAGGCTTAATAGCCCCTATTATAAATAATGGTGATGATATTACATCAATTGCTGTAGACACATTATTAAAAGCTGCAAAAAATGAAGGCTTTAGCATTCAAGATGGAGATGTCTTAGGAATAACGGAGTCCGTAGTTGCTCGCTCACAAGGCAATTATGCAACATTTGAAAATATTGCAAAAGATATAAAAAATAAATTTGAAAATGAAAAGATAGGTGTCCTTTTTCCTATTCTAAGTAGAAACCGCTTTGCTCCATGTCTTGAAGGTTTTGCAAAGTCATTTAATGAAATTGTTCTTCTATTAAGCTATCCTTTTGATGAAGTTGGTAATCAACTTATTGATGATTCTGTTTTAGAGGAAGCAGGCATTAATCCTTTAATTGATAGTTTTTCTATGGAGGAATTTAGAAAACGTTTTGGATCTTATAAACATAAATTCACAGGCATAGACTACCTTGAATATTATGATTCCATATTAAAAAAATATAATAAGAATTCTAAGATTATTTTGTCTAACAATCCTAAAAATATTTTAAAAGAGACTTCTTCATGTTTAGTTTGTGATATTCATTCAAGAAAAAAGACAAAAGCAATTTTGAAAAAAGCAGGAGCAAAAAAAGTTATTGGAATGGACGAAGTTTTATCTACTTCTATAGATGGATGTGGGTATAACGAAGATTATGGACTTTTAGGTTCTAACAAAGCAAGCGAAGAAAAAGTAAAACTCTTTCCTAGAGACTCTATTGCAATTGTTGAAAAAATACAAAGACTTATACTAGAAAAAACAGGTAAAACAATTGAAGTGCTAGTATATGGAGATGGTGCTTTTAGAGATCCAATTGGTAAAATATGGGAACTAGCTGATCCTGTTGTTTCTCCTGGATTCACTAAAGGTCTAATAGGTGTCCCAAACGAAGTAAAGTTGAAGTATTTGGCAGACAACGACTTTAAAGATTTACCAAAAGAAGTTCAAGAAAAAAAGATAGCAGAATACATTGCAAACCATCAAAGAGAACATGCATCTAATATTGGAGAAATGGCATGTGAAGGAACTACCCCACGAAACATAACAGACTTGATAGGTTCGTTATGCGACTTAACTTCCGGATCTGGAGATAAGGGAACGCCATTTGTGTATATACAAAATTATTTCACCAAATGGACTTCTTAAAAAGATAAGGTATATCTACTTCGTTATTTAACTAAAATACATACTCAACTAGTAGATATACATCTTAGTTTCATTTTCATACTTGCTTTATATCTACAAACTTAATTTTCTATATTGGGCTTTTCAACTCAAAAAAGCTAAAGCTTAAGGACTATCTTTCTATCATATCTAATCAAGCCCTAGCATATAAAAAAAATAAAAAATCTGTTAAAATCTTGATACTGGGGATATAAAATTGTGAATATAATCAAAAATTATCTTTATAGTTTTGTTTTATTTATCAAAAACTTATTCAAAGATAAAAAAATTAAAATCCAAAAAGAAATAGATTACGATGCAACTCCTGAAGAAGAATGGATTTGCAATAGTTTTATTCCTCCTTTTTCCAACGCAAGATTTAGAGAAGAAAAAGGAGATGGATATCATGTCTTTTTTGAAACAGCACAATCAAGTCTTGCCTTAGAACTGGAAAGAAAAAATCTATATGCTTGGGTTCAAAATAAAGTTTTTAGATATAAAGACTTTGTTTTAGAAGCTATAATCTCCATAGAAAAAGATAGTATAGATGCACAATGCCAAAATACTAATCTGGATAATGAAATGGCAGGTTCATGTGCTACAGGTTTTTTATTTAGAAATATCGAAAAAGCTTTTTATTCTGTTTTAATTTCTAATGCTGGTTTTTTACGCGTTGATGTAGTAATTAATAACACTCCAAAAACTCTTATTCCATGGACAAAATTAATCGAAAAAATAGATAATAAATTTAAGTTAACAATTATTTCTTTTGATTCTTCTATTACATGTTTAGTAAATGATATTTGGATAGGGTGTATAGAAGATGATATAATAAATGCAAGCGGAAAAATCGCATTTGCTGGGCAAAATTATAGTCAATCTTCCCATGTTAAATTTCTTTTAAAAACTATCAAAATTAATTCACATCCTATACACGTTCAAAATAAATACCTTGAAGCAAATAATGAGAAAAACATAAAAAAGGAAGCTAGAAGAAATCTTGCTAATAGCTACTATATTATTGGAAATCTTCCTAGTAGCATAGCTGAAATAAAAAAAATTGAAAACACAGAACTTGAAACAGAAGATGCATTACTAGCTGGAAAAGTATATTTTTCTGCTAGACTAATAGAAAGAAGTGAAGAATATTTCTTAAAAGCCATAGAACTATTTCCTAAAAATAAAGAAGCAACTATTCAATTACTCAACCTTTACTATTATAGCAATCAATATGAAAAACTAAAACAAACCTTAGATACTCTTAGCAAAAATGAAATTGAAACATCCAGTTCCCTTTGCAACCTTAAAGCCCATTATTTACATTATCTAGGCAAGCATAATGAAGCAGCCTTTTTTTATAACATGGCATTTATTCTTTCAAAAAAAGAAGGTAGGGAACAAGGACTTTTTGCCTTAAATTCAGGAAAAGAACATGAAACTGCTGGAAATATAAATGCAGCTATCTCTTCCTATATTGAAGCATCTAATATTTTTCTTAAAACACAACAATATATTGATATGGGGCAAACATTAAATGCTTTGGAACATCTTGCAAAAAATGATGAGTGCTATCTATCTTTAAGTGCCAAATTCTATTATGCAATCAAAAAATACGATGAAGCAACTAAATACCTCGAAATCCTTACTAAACAAAACTCAAAAAATGCTGATGTTTGGTATCTTTATGCTCTAATTTTAGAAATGAATAAAGATAAAAAAGCAATAAAAGCCTTTGAAAAAGCTCATACACTTGATCCAAATGAATCTCTTTATTGTTTTAGATATGCAAAAGCACTTTATTCAGAAAAAAAAGAATGTATTACCTATCTTGAAAAAGCTATAGAATTAGATGAAAAAAATGGTTGGGCATATAATTTATATGCCGTTTTGATGACTGAAAGAAATAAATTAGATGAAGCATTGCAATACATAAAAAAAGCAAGAGAACACTTACCAAGTGAAATTAACGTCCTTGCTAACCTCATTCATATTAAAAGAATGAGAGGAGAATTAAACGACTGTTATGTGCTTTTTGGATATCTCCCATCCATAAAAAATGAAAAAAATAATCAAGAAATAGATAATATGCATGAATATTCAGTTGACCTATCAGTAGAGCAAAATAGAGCAGAAGCCTATCACTTATTTGCAAATGAACTACACCAAATTGATAGTCTTGAACAAGCACACACTTGGTATGAAAAAGCCATAAAGCTTAAGCCAAATGATGATAAATTATTGCTAGATGCTGCCATCAACTCCCATATGTTAGGCTATATAAATGAAGCAGAAAATTATGCTGTTAAGACTTTGGATATACTACCAAGCCTAGAGGCATATCGCTTAATAGCTACAATTGCTAAAGAAATGGGTAATTATGCAAGAAGTGAAACTTCTTTAATGCAAGCACTCAATGACTATGGCAAAAATGAAGATGTATTATTTGATCTTGCAAATCTTTTTTTAAGTATAAATAAAAAAGAAAAAGTTTCTTACGTGTTAGAAGAAATAAAAAGCCTACCAAATAGCAAAGAAATTATGCAAACAAATAGATTTATTGAACTAAAACATTTAATAGAGGAATAAAAAAATGAATGTAAGAGTTTTTGGCTCTTCTTTAAAAGATATAGACAGACCAACTACAAAATTCCCTAAGTTTTGGACTCCTTCATCTAAAAGTCATTCAATTAGACTTTTAATACTCGCATCTCTATCAAAAGATGGAGGCACAGTTGTAAACGCATTAAATAGTGAGGATATTCTTTCTTGTTACCGATGTTTACAAGCTCTTGGTGTCTCTTGCATCAAATTAGAAAAAAAACAACACTGTATTAACATTTATCCACCAAAAGAAGGAATAAGAGAATATGTTAAAAAACAAAAAGAAATAACTTTAAATGTTGGTAATTCTGGCACTCTCCTTTATGTCCTAAGTATGTTGGTTAGTAGCTTACCCAGCTATTTTTCAATTATTGGAGATGAATCTATAAAAAAGCGACCACTAGGACCTATCATTACTGCATTAAAAGAGTTAGATGTTTCTTATGAAATACCGGATAGTCCAAATGGCATAATAAACATAAAAGGAAAAGAAATAAAAAGAAATAAACAACTCAAACTTGAAGGAAAATTTTCACAAGTCATTACAGGACTTCTTTTAACATCGCCTTTTTTTCATAAAAAAACAAACATACAGTTAAAAAAAGCAGGCGAAGCTCCTTACTTAGAAATGACTCTAAAACATTTAAAACAACAAAATATTAAAGTTGAGCATTCAAAAGACTTAAAAACTTACTCTTGCAAGGGAGGACAAGAAATAAAATCGTTGGTTGCAACTGTTCCTGGTGATTGGTCTTCTGCTTGTTTTTTAGCATTAGCAAGTATTGCATCTCATTCTCCCCTTGCCATTATAAATTTATCTTTAGATGATAACCAAGCTGATTCCAAACTGCTTTACTACCTAGAAGAATTAGGTGTCCCCATTAGGTTTAAAGATAACATACTTAAAATTAAATATATCAATTCATCTATGCAAGGAAAAATTTTTAACATAGCAAATACTCCTGACATTCTTCCCAGCCTTGCCTGTATTGCAAGTCTTGCAAAAGGTAAAACTATACTTGAAGGAATAGATATTTGTCGATATAAAGAATGCAACAGAGTTAAAGCTATTGCAACAGAGCTTACTAAACTTGGAGTTAAAGTTATAGAAGAAAAGGACTCTTTTACGATTGAAGGAGTCAATAAACTTAAATCTGGTGCAACACTTTGCACATATAAAGACCATCGAATTGCACTAGCCTTAATTGCTCTTTGTTTAAACCTAGCTAAAAATGAGTCATGTGTAATAGAAGATGTAGATTGCTGTGCTGTTTCTTACCCAAACTTTATTGATATTTTAAAATCTCATGGTGCAAATATTGAAGTTTTTTAGAGTTACCTTTTTAACAATTTATCTTGTAGAATAGGCAAAAAATCTTGTACTTCAATTCCTAGTTTTTTTGCAAATTGATGAGCAGAATATGCTCCATAAAGAACATTTTTTGGACTATGTGCATCTGAATTGCATATTATTGTAGCACCTTTATCTCGTGCAATTTCCCAAAAAGCAATTGCAGGATAGCCGGATTCTTCTCGCCCATCTCTTATAATTTTTGGCATTAAACTACCTGCTCCATTAATCTCTATTGGAATATTTAGATCAATACAAGCATCAATTAGATATGAAGAAATTTTAAGAAGTTCAGAATCTATATGAGTACAAAAAGCAAGGAATAAATCAGGATGAGCTAAAAAATCATAAAGTCCTGTCTTTAACCCCTGAATGGTGAAATCCACGTAATCAGCAATATCTTTCTTATTCTCTAAGTGCGGAGCCCAAACCAAATCACTTCCGATAGGAAACCAATGGGAACCAAACACAAGGTAGTCCACAGCAAGCTCTTCATGCAAATAGTCCCTATACCAGCTTTCAAAACGAGGAAGCCACTCACATTCAAACCCCAAAAATACAGGAAAGTCAGCCTCTTTCTTTGCATCATTCACCATTTGTAGATAAAGAGGCACATCACATGCATTCATTCTACAATCATTCCAAACATCATCATGTGGATATGGGCAATGATCAGAAAAACCCAAACCAACACAATCCTTTGCCTCATTTATGTAGTCAAGTGGAACACCTACTGCATGTTTACATAAATAAGTATGAGTATGAAAACTGGTTAACACTTTTTTCAAATCCATTAGAGAGTTTTAGCCATAACCTTCATCAACATAATGAAGTCATAAATCTTCTTATATGCCTCAACCAACCATGGTTTTATTGGACGCTCGGCATACTTTTCGATTTCTTTCCAGTTGTGAATTAAATCATTAGTTGGTTTATCATAATCCGCCAAAACATCCCTAAAATTATTTCCAATAACAGCTATATGTTTCACCGTCATTGTGATAATCTTAAAGGCAGCTTCATTGACGGAATCAAGCATTTTTTGTAACTGCCTACCAGCCTCTTTTTCTCTTTCCATACGAGAAAGCAAAGTCCTAAACTTTACAGAAATATCCGAACCTGGTTTAAACTGGTCATCAAATTCAACAACTTTTGTCGCTAGTTGCATAATAGCATGATAACTATTTGAATAATCTTGCGTTATACTCTGCGTTCCCCAATTTCCTCTAACCAAAAGAAGATCAGAAAGTTCTCTAATATCAGCTTTCACGTAATCAATTAGAAATGCTTTTAGATAATTCAATGTTTCCGCATGAATAAAGCCAGCAACTCCACGCTTCTTAAAAATTTCATTAGAAACAACTGTATAGTTTTTCATGCCTGAAGCTATTGTTTCTCCAAAAACCTTCTTAACAAGAACCGCCACCTGACCTGATTTTTGCTTTTGAATCAGCTTATCTAAAGCTGTATTAGTCATTTTCTTGACATCTGTAATATAGTTATCTGTAATCTTTTCTGTAAAAGGCTCCGTTTTAATTCGATAAAAAGGATCACTAGAAATATGGCATATCAACAATTCCATAACTCTAGCTCTTTTAATGTCTTGCAAAGTATTAAATATTTTTTTCCACTGAGCTTCATTTACTAACTTCACATTCTTATATTTTTCAAGAACATCAAATACAGCTTTCCAATCAGCTTCTTGAGGAAGGGCATAAAGCACAGTTGCAAAGTCTTTTAAAGCATCAATTACATATTCGCCCCTGACAACTTGAAAATTAGGCGTATAGTTAAAATTGTTTTCTACAATAGCAGGATCAAACTTTTTTAAAAAGAAATAAAAATCAAACAAAACAAAATTAATAAAGGCGTCTATATGCTCATATATTAAATCAGCTTTTTGAACTTGACCTATGTTAAATTCTCCAACAAAAGTCGAAAGCTCTTTTTTCACCTGTGCTACAAGTGTGTCAACATCTGTGTTTGCCGAACGTTCTTCAATAGATTTATCTGTAATTCCCCGAACAGTTTTTAGCTGTGCTTCAGTCAAAAAACACTCTACAGTTATAGATTTAAGCACTTTAGATGAATTTGCATTCATCAACACAGCCTTACTGGGGCCTATCACCTTATAAATACTATAAAAAAACTCAGCCATAGGTGGCTTTAGTTCCATCCCAGATGCTTTATACCACTTTCCATAACGCGTTTTATTCAAAGATTTTGCAATCTCTTTTAGTTTTTTCTTTGTTACCGCCTCTGGACTCGTATTGGTTGAAAACAACAAATTCAAAAACTTTTGCCACAAAGTAAGCTTTTGTTTTGGGTTTTCTTTTGATTTTTCACTCTCTTTTTTCATTGTATTATTCATCTTCTGACATTAAAATTTCGATCAATTCTTCGCTTGTTTTTGCCTTTAGACACTTCTCTCTCATCACTTCACTTTTAAGAAGTGAAATCACCTGTGAAAGAAACTGCAAATGCGGTCCTGTCTTATTTATTGGAGACAACGTCATAATAAATATTCTTGCAGGCTTTTTATCTAAAGAATTAAACTCTATAGGATCATCAGATATACCTATGCACGCTACCAATTCCGAAACACAGTTCGTCTTTCCATGAGGTAATGCGATTCCATGTTTAATCCCTGTAGAAAGTTTCTTTTCTCTATCCATAACGCAAGCCAAAGCAACCTTCTTATCTTTTATCTTTTCGGTCTTTACGAGTATATCCAGCAACTCTTCAATAATCTCAACCTTTGTTTTTCCTTTCAAATGCAGGTTTACAACATCTGGGGATAGAACATTTTTCAAATCCGATGGGTTGCTATTCATATAAGAATCTTCATTCATAAAAGACCTCCATTATGCCTATATTATGACTATTTAATCTAAAAGTCAACAGTAATAGATTCCATATTCTAAAAGCTCTAACTCAAAAAAATGATTTTAATTATATAAAAAGAATGATATAATGAGCCCGCTATGAGAAAAAAAAGCATTAGGCAAATATCTTATTCTTATCTCTTACTAGTTTCTATGCTAAGATATTTAGCATCTCAGTTAAACACACGCACTATAAATCCTTCTTTATACCTTGAAAAGACTACATTAGATAGTATTACATCGTACATTAACTAACGTTTGTTCTGTACATTAGCTAATGTTATAACAGTACCTTAGCTAATGTACTATAGCTAAACTGTACAGTTTCGCTATGCGAAACTGCATTATTTAGACATCGTAAACTGTACAGTTTAGGGATGCGAAACTGCATTATTTCGCATGATAAAGTCAAATAATTTCTCCATGTTTCGTTTATCTAATAAATTTATATTTCAATAATGTTTCTTTAATAAAGTTCTTTAACTTTAATAGAAAAAAGACGTTTTAATAACATGTGATATTTTTGGAGCTTATATGAAAGATAAAAAAATATATTGTTTTATACTTTTATCATGTTTTATAAATACATTTATCTATTCTGAAGTTTTTCGCTTTTCATTTAGTGAAGGTGAAATTCAAAAAATGACTTCTAATGTTAATGAGGCAGTTTATTTTAATGGAAGATTTTCTTTTCGAACAGAAATTATAAATAGAATCGTTGCAAAAGTTTCCGAAATAAAAGAAGAAAATGAACACCAATCTGCCCTCTATTCATGTCATTTTATGGTTAGTGAAAAAACTGAAGATGGAAAGTTTAGTTGGGGTAAAGAGTATAGTAGTAATTTTTGGCGTAATGATATAGGAGTATATTCAATTAATAATAAACATTTTATGCCAATGGTGCGAGATATTCCTTCATTTCCAGAGTATGATGTTCAAATAGGGGATTCATGGGTGTTGCAAGCACACGAAGCCTATGATTTTTCCGATGTTTTCGGGATAAAAAAACCCGTCATTGTTCCCTTTGACGTTGAATATAAATATACAGGCACTCAAATAGAAAATGGAGAACTTCTTCATATGATAGATGTTCAGTATGCAAAAAACTACATTATACCTTCTCACTTTTTGCAAAGAATGTCACATGCTAAAAATGAAGTTTATCCAATTCAAACTAAAGTTGAATCAAAGCAAAGAATTGCATGGAGTCAAGAACGTGGAAATATTGCATTCTATGATGAAATATTTACCATATATCTTTCTTTAAATAATGGAGAAACTGTAGAATATACAGGTAGTTCTCACTCAAAAATTACTCTTTTAAAAAAAGATGTAGAAGTTAAAGAACAAGAAGATATTAAAAAAGATATTGAAAACTTAAATTTGGACAATACCAATGTTAAGAAAACTGAAAAAGGTTTGACAATTATTCTTGAAAATATTCAATTTAGTCCTAACTCTGCAATACTTAGAGATAGTGAGAAAGAAAAATTAAAATCAATTGCAGAAGTTTTAAAAAAACATGGAAAAAAAGATATTTTAGTTGAAGGGCATGTTGTATTTTCTAGCACACAAGAAAGAAGAGAAGCCCTTTCTGAAGAAAGAGCTAGAGTTGTTGCAGATTTTTTATTAAGTCTCGGAGTCTCTTCTAAAGAGCACGTATTTACAAAAGGTCGTGGTGGAGACTTTCCTCTTTTTCCTAATACAAGCGAAGAAAATAAAGCAAGAAATAGACGAGTTGAAATTACTATAATGGAATAGAAGTTTAATGATAGGGAGAGCCGACTAGGTAGTCGGCTACAAGTGATTAATAAGACTTTGAATCGTGAGAACGTCTTGTTTTTTTAACTAACTTTCGTCTTAGAGACTTATTCTTTCTGTTTAAGATGGTAGAAGGTTTTTCGTAAAATTCTCTTTTCTTCCATTCTCTTATTATGCCTTCTTTTTCAACTTGTCTCTTAAAACGTTTTAATGCTTTTTCAAGGTTCTCGTTGTCTTCAACTGCAACATACGCCATTTAATCACCCCCTTTTGTTTAAAAGTTCCAATTATTCTAACAACTAAGCTCAACTCTATGAGTTATCGGTACATATAGCACTACTTATCAGTTTTATGCTATCAATTTTATTTAATAATGTCAATTATACTACTTATTTCATTACCTGATTTTATCAGCAAGTCTACAAGCATGGAAATGCCCACCACCAATATCAATTAATGAAGGTTCTTCTTCATTAGAACAAGAACTTTCAGCATAAGGGCAACGAGTATGAAAGCGACATCCAGTAGGTATGTTTGCAGGAGATGGTATCTCCCCTGATATAGGAAGTTGCTTTATCACATTAAGCATACCAGCTTTCGGTTCTGGCACAGCATTTATCAAAGCTCTTGTATATGGATGTTGCGGATTATCGATTACATCATCAGCTTTGCCCATTTCCATAATACGTCCTAGATACATAACAGCTATGCGGTCAGTAAAATATCTCGCAGTAGAAAGGTCATGTGTTATATAAAGATATGTAAGATTAAGTTCTCTTTGCACATCTTTCATCATGTGAAGAATCTCCGCACGAGTTGAAAGGTCAATCATGGAAACAGGCTCGTCTGCCACAACAATTTCAGGATTTAATATAAGCGTTCTAGCTGTAGCAATACGTTGTCTTTGCCCACCAGAAAGCATGTGTGGATAACGCCCCATAAATTCTTCAGGTGGATTAAGCTTAACTTCTTTAAGTGCTTTGATAATCTTTTCATCATGTTCTTTTCTTGAACCTTTAATCTTGTGAATAATTAAAGGTTCTTCCAAAACATCACGAATCTTAAAACGAGGATTCATAGAAGCATAAGGGTCTTGGAATATCATTTGCACTTGTCTTCTATAAAGCTCTTTTCGTTTTTTATCACAATTTGTTACATCATCACCATTAAAAATAATCTTTCCCTCAGTTGCTGTGTACAGCTTCATAGCAATCTTGCCAAGTGTAGTCTTTCCTGAACCAGATTCGCCTATAAGCCCGAATATCTCTCCTTTGAACAGTTTTAGAGAAACATCATCAACAGCCTTAATTTGTTTCCGCTTTTTTCCACCAGAAAGTGCTTGTGAAAGACTTAAATGTGGTGAAAAATACATCTTAATGTTAGAAAGTTCTAAAACAACTGATTTCATTGGATACACCTCCAACATGCAACATAGTGATCTTTTTCTATTTCAATTAATGGTGGTTCAACCTCACGACATTTATCAATGGAACAATGACAACGTGGATTAAACCTACAACCTTTAGGTGGAGCAATTAAATCAGGCGGAGTTCCCGGTATGTAAGAAAGTGAATCTACTCTTTTATGCAACAATGGAGTCGCTTGTAAGAGTTTTTGTGTGTATGGGTGTAGAGGTCCTTTTTCTCCATATATTTGCTCGTTTGTACCTAACTCTGCAATTTTTCCTGCATACATAATACATATTCTATCTGATATCTCTGCTTCCAACGCTAAGTCATGAGTGATAAAAATAAAAGAACAACTAAACTTCTTCTTTAGTTCTTTTAAAAGATTGATGATCTGAGCTTGAACTATGACGTCAAGAGCTGTTGTAGGTTCATCAAGTATTACCAGTTTTGGACGTAAAAATAAACCCTGAGCAATAACTACACGTTGCTTCATACCACCTGATAGTTCATGTGGATAACGTTTTAATACTTCAGGAGGTAAACCAACATAGCCTAGATATTCTTCCATCAATTCAATAGCTTCTTTTTCTTTTATATTCGTGTGCTCTTTTAGTGTTTCCATCATTTGCCTACCAATAGTATAAACAGGGGTTAAACTATTCATAGCTCCTTGAAACACCATAGCAATTTCTTGCCATCTCACATTGCGTCTAATTTCTTTATCAGAAAGAGGAACTATATCCCGTCCCCCAATAATTATTTGTGAACCTTCTTCAATAAAGCCAGGTGGAGAGGGCATTTTTAATAAAGCCATTCCTGTAGTAGTTTTTCCACAACCAGACTCTCCTACAAAACCAACTGTCTCACCTTTTCTAACAGTAAAGCTTACATCGTCTAGAGCCTTAACGATACCTGCTTGGGTGTGATAATAAAGACGTAAGTTTCTAACATCTAATATAGTATTTTCTTCCATATTCTTACCTCTCCTTACCTAGTTTTTAATTTAGGATGCAAGATTTTATCCATTGCAAAACCAATAAAAGCAAATGTCATTCCCATTATAGAAATAAAAAGCCCAGGAGGGATAATCCACCACCAAAGTCCATTTAAACTTGCTCCTGCTTTTTGTGCATCATGCAATATCTGCCCCCAAGTTACTATTGTTGAATCTCCCAATCCTAAAAGAGAAAGGTTTGCCTCCAACAAAATAGCTGCAGGTACGTTTATTGCCATGCTAGCAAAAGAGTAAGGCAACAAAATAGGAGTGATATGTTTAAATATAAGTCTTATATGACCTGCACCTAAAGCTTTCGCTGCTTCGACATAGGTTTCTTCTCTAATTTGCATGGCCATGGAACGAATTGTTTTGACAGGTCCTACCCAGCCAAAAACAATTTCTGCTAAGATGATGTACCAAATACTTGGCTTACTAGTTGCAAACAAAACAATCAACACTGGCATTAAAGGAATTGAAATAAAAATCTCAAACATAAATGACATGCAAGAATCTACAAATCCGCCAAAGTATGCTGATGTAACACCATAGATTACACCAATCAAAACAGAAAATACACTAGCTACAAGACCTATAAACAAAGCCCATTTTAAGCCTGCAATAATACCTGAAAAGATATCTCTTTTTTGTGTATCTGTTCCCAACACACCCGAAACAGCTCCTTGTATTACAACATATGGATCAGAAAATAGATTTTTTTTATTTTGGCTAATGCTTTCAGGAATCAGAATTGCAATTTTATATTCACCCTTTAACGCTTCTTTTGTTTTATACATATCTCGCCCTAGCTTTGAAAAAAGTAAATCAGTAGGTTTTGCATTTCCAGCTTGTATGTTAGCTCCTCTATCTTGTGTAAAAGAACGAACTGAAGCTTTTGCATCTGTATGTGTAGAAAAACGTGCATTAATATTTTCAACATCAGCTTTTTGATATTGCCCTAAAAATACTTCTTCACCATCAGGTCGTGTTATTTCAACATTAAAAAAAGCCATACCTGAACATTTTGCTCGAATAATTAAATCTAAAGGAGCTATGTCATATTGATAATCATAACTAAACTCATATTTTTTCACTTTACCATAATTAATAGTAGTTTCTTCAGTTATTTTTGCTTCTTTTAATATGCTTGTAGTAGTAGATTTAGATGACGAAAACCAATTAGTCCAAACAGGGGCGGCAGCTATAGAGTTGTCTTCCCAATATTCTATACTTCGCCAATGAGTATTCACGTCCCTATAGGTAAGAACAAAAGGTTCAAATAAAATCACTAACAAAGAAATTCCTAGAATACCAATACCCACCAAGCCTGCTTTGTCTTTCTTAAAGTCAGTCCAAAAATCTCTAAATTTATATGTAAGATCAGATAAACTCATTATGCTTTGCCTCCAACTTTAATACGTGGGTCTAAAAATCCATAAATTAAATCTAGGATGACCAAACCTGCTTGATAAAGTCCTGTACTAAATGCTAAATCTCCCATCAAAACAGGAATATCACTTTGCTGTAATGCAGTCCAATAGAGGTTACCAATGCCAGGCCATGAAAAAATGCCTTCATAAATAACTGCACCACTCATGCTAGCAATTAGACTTAACAATACCATTGTAACAATTGGTGGGGCAGAGGTACGTAAAGTATGCCCAAAAAGTACTTTGTATTCAGGAATACCCCTAGCTCTCGCACTCATAATAAAATCTTCTTGCAACGTACCAAGCACTAAGTTTCGTACAGTAAAAGCTGTTGCCCAAAAACCAATCAAAACAAGCGTAATTATTGGAAGAGCCATATGATGCAAACGGTCAAGAACAAACATAAAACCTTCAGGTGTTGGTACTGAGTTTATTCCTCCAGAAGGAAATATTTTAATTCCATAAACAAAGAATAAAATTAAAAGCAGAGCGAGCCACCATGTGGGCATTCCATATACAATAAGCGTGAGTAAGCTAGTAATTTTATCAAACTTACCACCAGGTTTTTGTGCTTTTTTTAAGCCAATAAAAAGACCTATAGCTATGTTAATGATTGAAGCAACTGTAAACAAAATAATTGTTCTAGGAAGGGCTTCTAGCAAAATTTCTAACACATCTTGCGAACCTTTTGAAGACTTAATTTTAGTTGATTTTCCAAACTGGAAGGTAAGTATTCTACTTGCATTAAACCAAACACGTTCCATAAAAGGTTTATCAAGATGATAAATCGAATATAATTCTTTTAATCTATTTTCTCTCCAAATCAACATTTGATCTTGCTTCATATTTCTCAAACTTTGAGCTTCCATATGTACTTGTTCGAGAAGCTGAGAGCGAGTAGTTGTTTCGTTTATTTGATTAAATAAAAGTGAAAATATAAATATTAAAAGAGCATATATGACTATTCCTCGCATTATACGTTTAATAGCGAACCATTTATACATAGTTGAACGCTCCTTATCTATTTAAAATTATTAAATGTATGTATAAATAAAAGGGGAGAACACAACTAACAAAGTGTAATTATGCTCCTCCCCCTTGATTTTGATATGATGATCTAAAAAATTAAAAGATCTTTTAATCTCCAATAATTACTATAGCATTGAAAGTTTTGCTGTTTGAACAGATGGAGTTTCATTATTAACACTTGAAGTAACAACCACAGTGTAAGTCTTTCCAGAGATTAATTCACTAGTTTTTTCTGCAGGAATTACTGCTCTAAACTTTCCATCTGAAACTTTTTCAGCCACGAAAACATTTTCTGTACCATTGTCATTTTGTAATATTAATAATACAGTTCCTCTAATCATTGCAGTAAGTTCATTATTTGGATATATGTATTGGGAAATATTGATATCAAAAACAGCCTCGTCCCCTGGTTTTGCAGAGTTAGGAGCTTTTATGTAGTCGATATTACTCATTGGAATACTAAGCTTTTTAATCCAATAATCACTTTCATATGGAAATTTAGAAAAAGATTCTGCCATGATAGAATTAGTATTTGTATCAATTTTGGTAAGCATTAAAGCACCATTACCTATATAGGCATGTCCATATTTTTCTATAAAATCAATAGAAGCTTTATATCTATTCACACAATAACTTTCATCTACAAGTCCTTTTATGTATACAGGTATATGTTTTGCTTCCACAAATTCTTGCAACTTAGCTTTAATGTCTGCAACGCATGGAGGAGAAACAACATCAACTTCTGTAGCTCCTTGTCCTGATTCTAAGAAATTATATTTAATTCCACTTTTTGCCCCGTTGACTACCATCTCAGCCAATGCTTCATTTATTTCCCATGGAACAACAGTAGGTCTACCTGGATTTCCTGCTTTGCTACTAGGAGTACCAACAAGTACAATGGTTCGATTCATATCAGGTGAAAAAAAGAAGTTTTTATAGAATGTCATAGAGCCATCTTCATTATAAACAGTACCTCTGCTAGTTGCCAATTCTTCCGAAAGATTTGCAGATAAGGCTTCGTCATAATATGGATCATCTTCACCATCTTTTGTACACCAATCTCTTATAAAAGCTGAAGCATAGCGTTCATCTATTTGCGTGATTTGCTCTCCATTATGCCAATAAAAACCTTCTACAAAAGAACCTTTAGCTTCCACTGCAACAGAAACACCTTCTCCAACTTCTTTCCATTCTTTTGTTTTTGTATCAAACATTACCGCGTTTGAAGGAACTACAACATCTCCGCCAATTGTTCCATCAGCTAATATTTTTGGACTAACCTTTGCATTATTTGTATCAATTATACCACCAAAGGGTATATCTTCAGCAGTATGCGGAGCTTCATCATTTTCTTTTAAATGTGTAGCACCTGTAACAACAGCACAGTATGAATCTGTAAATCCGCCACGACCTACAGGGTCCCAACTAGACATAAAGAGCGAACCACGAGCAGAGTGTTGAGAAACACGCAAAACTTTTTGTCCTTTAAAAGGTCCAGATGTGTCTGGTTTTACATCAGCAGAGCGAATTGACCAGCCATTAAGCCCATCTCCAACACCGTAAAGCATACGAGAATTGAAGCGTGCTTTGTTTGCAACAAAACTATCCTTATTAGCTAACAAATATATTCTAACAGCTTCTTTTAAGCCAATTTCTGTTGCTTCTAGGTTTCCTGCCCAGTAATCTTCTTCTTTTAGATATTGACCATTCTGTCCTTTCTTTCCTAGTTCATCAAGACGAGCATTCTCATAATTCCAATAACCAGGATTTGAACCACCTGGCATATAACCATAAAATGGTGCGAACATTTGACAAACACTTACGTCCCACCATCTTCTTGTAGCTCCTGCACTCCAAGCTTCTGTATACATTGTGCAAATATAATCTGCAGGGTTTGCCCCGTAGACAGAGTCGGAACTTCTACTCCTATCCCATTCAAGACGTTCAACTTTAATCCCTGCCTTTTCAATCTGGTCTGCAATATAACGTCCTGCAGGTAAGCGGCCTGTTGCATCATCGACTCTTATAAAAAACTTAACCAATATATCTTTACCTTCATATTGCCAAAACTTATCTTTTTTGATGAGTTTCCCTTTGTTAGCTGGCAATTGAGAAGCTTCTTCTAAGGCATTAGTAATCATCTCAATAGCAAGTTTTTCATCTCCATTGTCAGTCATACCAAGCTTAATAGAAATTAAGTTATAGCGATAAGTACCAGGTTGACCGGGTGTCATAGGAGTAAACATTGGATCTCCATCTCCTCCTAAGACTTCGTTAATAATTTTTTTTCTATCTATTAACCAATTTATTGCATAGCGAACCTTTTGCAAAGCTAAAGGATTAAAAACAGTTTCTCCAGTATTTAGTTTATGTGTATAGGGTGGTTTATTTGGTATGGGGTTTAACCATAATGACCATGATCCTGAAGGAATCGTATATATATCTAGTTTATCCCTATCTGCATCAGACAATGTATTCAGTATTGCAGGTGGCACACGTGTAAAAAGTACATCTTGCTTTCCTTCAACAACATCTTTAAGAGCCACAGTTTCATCCATATTAACAGAGAAAATAACCTTATCACAGATAATCCCTTTTTTATGTTCTATTGCTCCCCCTGTAGCACTACTTTCATCTTGTTTATTCCCTCCACAAGACAAAAACACAAACAAAACAACAAGCCCAACTAAACAAAACCGTTTGAACATACGCACACTCCTTAATAGTTGTACTAGGTACCTATATATTAAATCATATTGAAATGTAAATTGTCAAATATTTTTAAACTTCTAATTACTCAAAATCTTCCTTATTGCTGGCTTCACTTACATCACATGGATATTTACCATCAAAACAAGCACAACAAAAACCACATTTTGCTCCCTCATCTTTCATTGCAGAAAGCATTCCCTCAAAAGAAAGAAAAGCAAGAGAATCAGAACCTATATATTCTTTTATTTCTTTTATGCTCCTATTATTTGCAATTAAACATTCCTTACTTCCCATGTCAACTCCCATATAACATGGAAATCTAATAGGTGGACAAGCTATTCTTATATGAACTTCTTTTGCACCTGCATCACGAAGCATATTAATTAACCTTCTTATCGTAGTTCCTCTTACTATGCTATCATCAACAACCACAAGCTTTTTACCCTTAACAGTATTTTCTAAAACATTAAACTTCATGGCAACACCTTGTTCTCTTAGTTTTTGGGTAGGTTGTATAAAAGTTCTTCCTATATATCTGTTTTTAGAAAACCCTTCATCATACTTTATTCCCGAAATTTGAGAATATCCTATAGCACTTGAACGTGAAGAATCTGGTATTGCTATTACGGCATCAGCTTCAACAGGCAAAGATTTTGCAAGATACTGTCCAAGTCTTACTCTTGCATTATGTATTTGTATTTCATTCCAAATACTATCTGGACGAGCAAAATAAATATATTCAAAAATACAACAAGATAAAGGATTATGACATTTAATTGCATTAAAAACTTCTACGCCAGCATTATTAAACCTTACAATCTGCCCTGCATCAATTTCTTTTATACTAGAACAACCCAAGGGCAACATTGCACAAGTTTCACTTGCAACTGCCCAGATTCCTTCTTGCACTTTCCCATAACATAATGGTCTAAATCCCCATGGATCTCTAGCTGCATAAAGCCCTTCTTCAGTCAACAAAACTATTGAATACGAACCCTTCCATTCTTTCATGCAGTTAGTTATTCTTTCTTTCCATGTCTTTCCTTTTGTAGCAGCTAGCATCATAATCATTACTTCAGTATCTGAAGTGGAAGATAGACCTACACCTTGCTCTAATAATTTTTTTCTTAGAGTTTTAGCATTAACTAAATTGCCATTATGTGCCAATGCTATAGGTCCATGTTGAGTTAAAATATAAAAAGGCTGTATATTTGAGGTAACATTGTCACCCGTTGTTGAATAACGTGTATGCCCTATAGTAGCAAAACCTTGTAATTTTGCTATATCTTCTTCCTTAAATATGTTTGTTATTAGTCCTAATTTTTTAAATACTCTGATGTTTTTGCCATTTAATACTGCTATTCCTGCTGCTTCTTGCCCTCTATGTTGTAATGAAAAAAGAGAATAAAAAGCAAGACGAGCCGCATCATCAAAAGAGTTAATAACATTTAATTCATTAGAATTCCAAATGCCTACAACGCCACATTCTTCATGTACTCCGTCTTCAAATTCTGAATTATCAATAACTGCCATTAATTTTTATCTCCAACAAAACTTGGTAAAAATTTAATTGATCTTATTAATTTGAGGAACATGCCAAAAACATGTATATGAACTTATATTAAAAGCTTCTTCCCAAAAACTTTGTAATGCAAAATTTCTCTCTTTTGTATATGTTTTTCCTTCAGCTGTCATAGCTAATATTTCTTTTTCTCCATGAGAGAAGCTCACTCTGTTTCCATCCAAATTTCCAAAATAATAATCTTTTTTATTTTCTATTTTACTCGTAAATGGAATGCCAATAGCCATACCAATATCTAAAGGTATCCATCCATACGAATCTATATAGAATTCTGTCCACCAATGAAGATAAGTTTTTATACCATCTGTTATTATTCCAGAAATAGGCATAGAAGGAACATCAACTAAACGACATAAGGCAGAAAATAATAGGGATGCATCATACGGGCTACCTGTTTTATTTTCAAGCATAGATAAAACTGTCTGACTCTTATCTATAGCTGTTTCAATACTAATATTAAAATTTGCAATTATATAATCATATATCTTCTTTGCTTTTATATAAGGATTTCGTTCATTACCAATAATCGTATTAGCAAGTGTTTTAAGTTGAATATTACTTATAGGTAACAAATTAGTCTCACGTGTATAATAATCATGTAATTTTTGGTTATTAATTTTCAAAGAAACATTTCCAACATTTATCTTAGTTTTAATTTCACAAGTTGTTATTTTATACTGCTGTTTAACTGATATTTTATCATCTTTTTTTATGTCATCAAATTGATAAATTACTTCTTCATTATTTTGTATTAACGGAGGTGGAGCATTAAATACCATTTTTATATTTGTTTGTGAGTTTGTTAGTTCAGGTAACGGTGATCTTAAAAAGAGAATATTATTTTTTTCTCCATCTACATTTGAAACCTCTGTTTCCATCGAAATAAGAAATTCTTCTTTGTGCTGAAAGGATTTAGTCCCTATTTTTCCTCTGATATTAAAAGGAATAACATTACTAATTCCATTTTTTGTCTCAATAGCTATTAGCCCTGAATCTGCTCCGTCAGGTATTCTTATATGAATTTCTTCATCACTCCAAAAATCGAAATCAAAATCTCTTTCTGAGCAATAAGCAATATTTTCAATATCTCTTTCATTTGGCAACAATACAAAATCATCATTATGACTATTCTGTGTTAGCATAGTCTTTCTAATAAATATAACATTAGAGTTCTCTCTTATTGAGCCAAAATTATTACCATATATTTTTATTAAGCTACCTATCTCACCATAATCTTTACTTAAGGCCTCAATACTAGGTTTACTTTCTATATTTTCTTGTTTTTTTACTATTGGAATATCTAAAATACTAGAAATAAAAACAGGTTTAGAGTAGCTATTTTTAGCTATTACAAATAAAAGACCTCCATCATTGAGTAAACTACTAGATAAGACAATTTTTTCATCTCCCCATTCGTTGCATAATGTTGAAGGAATCATGATATTTTCTACTTTTAAAAAAGAATCTTCAGCTTCTTCTCCAAAATGTTTTCCAATTATAGTAACAATTCCATTCTTATCAAAAACTGTCGGGTTTACTTCTAGAATTACTGGTACAACCTTAAGAAATGAGCGAATTTGTAATACACAAACACCGATAACCAGAAAAAAAATACTTAATATAAAAAGTCTAAATAATGAATATTTTTGCAGTAGATATACAAACCTATTTGACATTTTTATTTAATTTTGTATAAATAGGCATCTTTACTCCATAATTATAGAAAATATTTTTATTTGCATTTGGCATAGTAATAGCAGAATCATTTAAATCATCTTCTAATGGAGCATATAGGTAAGTAAAATTGTTGAATGTATTTGTAAGATTTCTATATGATATATTTGTTTGCCTTTTATTAGTTTTAATAACAGAAGTCATATCATGAAGATCAATATTTGTTAAAACATTATGTTGCCTATATGACATTGGGACTATAGGAGTGAAGTGTACTTCACCCTTGTGTAAGGTATATGCCTTATCATAACCTGAATTATGTCGCAAAAGGACAAATGAAAAGACAAAAAGAAATATTCCAGCAACAGCAGAAGCAACTACTTTATACTTTGTTCCAACAAAAAACACACTATAAGGTCTTTTTTTCCTTGAATTACGCTTTAATAAAAGTTTTTCAAAAGATTTATCTAAATCCAAAACTAACTTCTCATCATATACTAAAGCAGTTTTTAGAAATTTAAATCTATCAACAACTTGCCTACATTTTTTACATTTCAATGCATGCTCTTCCAACTCTTTCTTTAATAGTGGAGGCACCTCATTATCAACAAAAGCACAAAATAAATCTTCATTAGGGCAAGTATACATCATCTTCTCCTATCATTTTAGATAATCGTTTTCTAGCACGAAAAACTCTAATTTTTACGTTTCCTTCTGTGATTCCTAATATATCGCCTATTTCCTTATAATTAAGGTCACTATATTCTTTAAGTTGCAGTACTGACTTCAAATTTTCTGGCAACTTCTCAAATGCTTTTTGCACACATGTGACAGTTTCATCTTTTAGAAGTGTTTCTTCACTTGTAGCAGTTTGATTACTACTTTCCTTAAAAACTTTCTGATATGCTTTTCTTTCTCTAGCCACTCTCTTAACGTAATTAAGTGAAGCATTCCTTACTACTCTTATAAGCCAATATTTTGCATCATCTATTGAAGGAAATACCATTTCTTTTTCTGTCATTTTTATTAGACAATCATGACATATATCTTCGGCAATTTCACGTTTTTTTGTTATATTATATGAAACTTTATAAATAACATTCATAACTTTTTCATATATAAACCGAAAGTCAGCATCAGATTTAGCATTCAGCATTTTAATACCCAGTAAACAACTATATCCCTTTAATGTTACACCTAGATTACTTAAAATCTACAATTCTCCAAATTGTTCCGTTAGAAGTATCTTCTAAAATAATATTTTCCAGCTTTAACTGTTCTCTTATATTATCGGCTTTTTTATAGTCTTTGTCTATCTTTGCTTGATTTCTCATCTTTATTAATTTCTCTATTTTCTCAATATCTATATTATCTACATTATTATCAGTTTTATTTAAAGCTTGAGCCTCCTTTAATATATTTAATCCTAAAACAGAATCCATCATAGCAATAGTTATTAACATTTCATTCGAAGTTACATTTTTTTCTTTTAACAGTAATTGCAAATAACTAAAAGCATTAGGAGTATTTAAGTCTTTTTCTATTGCCTCTTTGAAACTATTCAAATATGAAATACATCCTTCATTATTTAAATATTTTTTATAATCTGTAAATATAAAACTATTCGTAATATTTTCACATTCTTTTATTATTTCCTTGGAAGTATCCTCCAATATTTTATTTATCCGTTCTAATAATTTTTTACGTGCATTTCTAGCAGTTTCCAATGCTTCCCATGAGAATGCTAATTGCTTTCTATAATGTCCTCCAAGTAAGAAAAACCTGTAATCCATTGGATTAAACCCTGCTTTTATAATATCATTAAGAACGAAAACGTTTCCTTCAGATTTTGACATTTTTCCTTTATCAGTTATTAAAAATTCATTATGTAACCAGTAATTTACCCATTTTTTCCCGGTAGCACTTTCAGATTGTGCAATTTCATTAGTATGATGAACACGAATATGATCAATTCCGCCTGTATGTATATCAAATTGTTCACCCAAATATTTTATACTCATAGCAGAACATTCTATATGCCAACCAGGATAACCACGTCCCCAAGGCGAATCCCATAACAGAGCATGATTTTCAAATTTACTTTTTGTAAACCACAAAACAAAATCATTTGGATTTTTTTTATTTTTATCTATTTCAATTCTAGCACCAGGTTTTAATGTTTCAATATTTATTCCACTAAGTTTTCCATAATTAGGAAATGTTGAAATATCAAAGTATAAATTTCCCTCAGACATATATGTATGTCCGTTTTTTTCAATTCTCTTTATTAATTCAATCATATCATTAATATGATCCGTTGCTTTACAAACTACTGATGGTCTTTTAATATTTAAGCTATCAACATCATTAAAAAAAGCTTTAATATAAATATCTGCTATCTGGCTAACTTTTAAACCACTTTCTCTGGCAGATTTTAACATTTTATCTTCTCCATTATCACCGTCATCAGATAAATGTCCAATATCTGTTATATTCATCACATGCTTAATATCATAACCTAAAAATATTAAAGAACGAGATAATATATCTTGAAAAACATAAGCACGTAAATTACCAATATGAGCAGCTTTATAAACAGTTGGACCGCAACCATAAAATCCGACAAAATCCTTATTAATTGGAATAAAATCTTCTATTTTTTTTCCCATTGTATTATATAGTTTTAAACTCATACTTCCTTCCTAAATGTTCCACATGGAACATTTTCATTTATATCGAAAACAGCATCCACGATAATATTTATTTTCCTTATGTTTAAATCAGGAAATGCATTCTTAAAATCATTTATAATCTTATTAGTTTTCATTCTTATTTGTTGAGCAATACCTGGATGCTCCACACGTATAAAAAGAGTATCATTTTTAAAATCATCTAAATATGAATTTGAAGATAAATTTTCTTTTCCCAAGATTGTTTCCCAATAATTATAAACATTAATATTTTTTTTCTTACTTTGCATTTGTGCAGTTAAAGTAGAAATATAATCATCTAGCAAGTTTGAAAATTTTTTAATCTCTTTCATTTAACATACCATCCTCAACAAAAAAAACCTTTGTATTTTTTGTTTTATAATTATAAAATGGTTCGCCATATAAAAAAGTACAAAATAACTGTTCGTAAGAAGGTAATAAGGACATAAATTTTTGTTTTTTATCGTTGTCTAATTCAAGAATTACATCATCCATTAATAAAATAGGTTTTTGGTTTAATTTTTCTACATAAAATCTTGCTTGTAATGTTCTCAAAACCAAAGATATAAGTCTTTTCTGTCCATTTGATGATTGCTTATCAAATAGCATATTATCTTTAATAAAATTAATTTTATCTCTATGAGGTCCAATAATAGAAAATCCCATCTTAATTTCATAAGATTTTTTTTTATTTAATATATCCAATAGCTCTTTTTCTGAATTAGTATTTACTAAAGGCTGATAAAGAATATTCACATCATTAATTCCAGATATTTTTTCATACATCTTAGAAAATTCTTCATTAAACTCTTTCACAATAGTTATTCTTTTATTAGTTATAGCAATTGCTAAAACTGCAAGTTGTATATTATAAGCATCCAATAATTCCATATTTTTTTGAGATTTTATGACTATATTTTTTGCCATTAAAATCTTTAAATATGTATGTAACAAAGATATATAATCTTTATCATACATTGCTAAACATTGATCAAAAAAAAATCTTTTTCTTACTTGAGTACCAGTAACAAAATCAATATCAGAATTATAAAATAATATACACGGAATTGTTCTTACTAATTCTTTCCTATCAATTCTTTTCATATCCTTATATATTTCTTTTTTGTTCTTATTATAAATTATTGAAATATCATGAGTTATCTCATTACTTTCTTTATATAAAGTTTTTATTCTGTAACCATTATTTCCATTTGTAACAATATGCGATTCTGGTATAACCTTAAAAGAACTTCCATATGAAGAAATATATAAAGCTTCTAAGAAATTAGTCTTACCTTGTCCATTCTTACCAACAAGAAATACTTCAGGATACGCAATATTAATACTTGTATTTTTTAAATTTCTAAAATTAAAATAAGAAATGGACAAAAATGACACTTATATGGGTTACTCCATTTGCATTGGCATAATGACATGAAATATGTTATCTTCACCAACACCTTTTAGTGTTATAGCTTTAGTAGGTTCTTCAAAATCTATTCTTATTCTATCTGTAGTAATAGTCTTTATTGGCTCCTCAAGATATGTATAATTAAGACTCATTAATACATCTTCACCAGTAAATGTACAAGCCATTTCTTCTTTTGCAACTCCTATTTCACTTTCTTGTGAAGAAATAACTATGTTATCATTCGAAAGATTTAAGAATACACGTTTTGATTTTTGTTCTACCATTAATGAAACGCGTTTTAAACCTTCTAAAAATTCTTTTCTATCAACTTCAAAAAATTTAGTTTGATTTTCTGGTATAACTCTTTCATAATTTGGATATTGTCCATCAATTAATATTGAATAAAATTTATAATTATTAAAAAAGAAAAATACATTCTTTTCTGTTATTCCAATAGAAATACTTCCTTCATCACTTAACCTTTTATAAATTATATTCAGTACTTTTGGTAATACTATTATACCCTTAAAGTCTTCTATAACTGTATTTGTTATATCTTTCTTTACAATTGCTAATCTTCTTCCATCAGTTGCTACAAAACACAATTGTCCTTCTTTATATTCAATATAAATACCATTTAAAAAATATCTTGTTTCATCATCAGAAGTAGCAAAGATAGTATTTCTTATACTTTCCTTAAAATCTTTGTTTGGAAGTTCAAAAAATTTAACATTATCAGTTTCCAAAAAAACTGGAAAATCATTATCAGGAATTGTTTTTAACTGAAATCTAGCTTTTTTTAGTGATGATTTAACTATCATTTTTTGATCAATTTGTTCCATTTCAATCTCTCCTTGAGGAAGAGAAAGAATAATACTAACTAGCTTATCACAAAAAACAGTTGTAGAACCTTCTTCAATTACATTAACAGGAATAGTAGTTTCAAAAGCAACTTTTACATCTGTTGCTTTCATAGTAAGTTTACCATCTTTAGCTGTTAATAAGATATTAGAAAGAATAGTTAATGCTGTTTTTGTAGCAATAACTTCTTGAGCTATACTTAATTCTTTAATTAAAACATCACGATCAAAAGTTATTTTCATGTATCTACTCCTTTTTCAGTGGATAACCATTATTAATTATATAAATTTAATAGTAGTAGTTATAGAGGCTGTGAATTTCTGAAAAACAGCATATCTCTTTGTAGTATATCAATCTATCTTGTGAATAACTATAGAACTGTATGAAATATTTAATTCACAGTTTCACAGGATAGCTAAAAATACAATAAATTTCTATATTTATTAACAATTTATTTAAATTAACACACAAGTTTATCACAATTTATTTAGTACTTTTTTCTTTTATCATACGTTGTAATGCTTCAATTGAAGTTTGTATTGAAGGTTCTGAGACCATCTGTTCAGATATTCTTTGATGAGCATAAACTATAGTTGTATGATCTTTACCACCAAAATCAGAACCTAATTCAGTAGTTGAATGTTCTGTCATTTCTCTTGCTAAATATATTGCATACTGACGTGCACAAACAATTTTTTTTGTTCTTTTTTTACTTTTTATATCGCTTACAGAAACATTAAAATAATTTGCGACAATATTTTGAATTAATTCTACTGTTATGTTAAGTTGTTTTTTTGAATTAAATTCGTCTATCAATAAACTTTTTGCAGTTTCTAGATTAAGATTTGTATTAGTAAATTCTATATAGGAAATAGCTTTATGAAAAGATGCCTCCAAATCTCTAACATTAGAAGATATATTTCTTGCAATAAGATCAATTATATCTTTTTCAACTTTTATATGAGAAAGTTCATTTTTTTTCATTAGAATTGCACAACGTGTCTCATACTCTGGAACTTGTATATCAGTAATTAAACCACATCTAAATCGAGACTTTAATCTTTCAGGTAAACCTTTTATTTCAGAAGGGTGTAAATCAGATGTAAAAACTAATTGTTTTCGATTTTGATATAGGTGATTAAAAGTATGAAACATTTCTTCTTTTACTTGTTCACCTTTTTCTAAATATTGAATGTCATCCATGAGTAGCACATCTATATTTCTATATTTTTTCTTAAAAGATTCCATAGCTACTATTCTATTGGAAGGACTATTTACGGATTGAATAAAATCATTAATAAATGTTTCCGCTGTAACATAAAGAATTTTCAATTTTGTATTTTTATAGATATGATTTCCTATAGCTTGTAAAAGATGGGTTTTACCTAGACCTACACCACCATAAATAAGAAGAGGATTATAAGCAGTTTGACCAGGATTTTTTGCAATTGCAATTGCAGCATTGGCAGCAAAATTATTTCCGCTACCTATTACAAAATTTTCAAAAGTATAATTTTCATTTAAGTCAGAATGTTGAGTTTCTACTTTTGTATTTTTAATATCTTTTTTTTCTTCTGAATCAACTATTGCATCACTATTATCATCTTGGTCGATAGTCCCGTCTACATCGATTTCTAATGATATCTTACTATTAGAAAGAGAATTTAGATGTTTTTCAATCATGTTTGCATATTTTTGCATTATTTGATCTTTGTGGAATAAAGAAGGTACAGCTAGGACTAAACAATTCTCTTTGGAACTTCTATATTGAAGACAACTTAAATAAACAAATGAGAACTCATCTATTTCTTTTTTTAGAAGCTTTAATGTTGCTTCCCAAAGGGGTTTATAATTAAATTCGCTCATAGTCTATTCATTATACAATTCATTTTATAGTTTTATCAATCTCAATATGAAAATTTATGAGAAAAAATTTAATTATTTTTTATAAAGAAAATAAATACATCCTATGCAATATACTTTGTATTTTATTACTATATTCAGGATCCGATGCCCATTTTCCAGTTAAATGTTTAATTGAAGGGGCTTTTCCTTTTGGAATTATATATTTATATCGAGGATCAACACATTCATTATTTAGTGGTTGTTTAGAAGCATAGGCTTTTAAATGCTGAATATGAGCTCTAATTCCTAATAATTCACTTTCAAAGCTAATACCATTATTATTGGCATCTATGGCTCCAAGACCACAAAAATTATTCATTTCACTATTTACAAGTCCCTTAAAAGTTAAAAAACCAGTTTCTAAGCACATTTGGGCAAAAGCTATATCTGAATTGATAGATTCTGCTTCACTTTCTTCTATATATATAGAAGAAATTTTCATAACCCTCTCTTTATCAGCTTGAGGATTCATATACATAAGGAAAGTAGCTAATTGTAGACCATTAAGACGAGGTTTACTGACTATCGTAGTTGGTATTGTTTTGCAACTTATTAATGCAAGAAAAAAGAATAAAGATAAAAACTTTGAGTTTTTATAAATAGAGTTAAAAACACACATCATCTTAGATGATATCGGATATAAAAAAAACTTTTAAAGTAAAGTTTTTCCTTTGGCTATATATTTTTAAGTAAGTGAATAGCTTTTTCAACTTGATCAATTACTTCATCAGGTGTAGATGCTCCAGATGCAAGTCCGATTGTATTAAATGAACTTATCTCATTTGGTAAGTCTTTTTCATCTTCTATAAAAAAAGAAGGGATTTTACTTATTTTTGCAGTATTAAATAATCTTTTTGTATTTGCAGAGTTTTTTCCTCCTATAATTAAGATAGCTTCTACCTTATTAAATAAAGCTTTTAAAGCGTCTTGTCTTTCTCGTGTAGCGGAGCAAATTGTGTTAAATATGATTAAATTCTTTATTTTCTTTTTTAGAATATTAGAAATTAAGATAAATTCTTCTTCTTTTATGGTTGTCTGTGGAATTAAAGCAATAGGTAATTCATTTTCATAAATTATCACATTAGAAGCTTCTTCCGCATTTTGAACAATTATACATTTTGCATTTTTTTTATTTAATACATAACCTTGAATGCCAATCAATTCAGGATGATTTTTATCTCCTGCAAGAATTATTAAAGAATTCTCTGCATAGCGTTCTGCTAATTTTCTATTTTTGATTACTCGAGGACAAGTTGAGTTTATAATATTTATATTTTTTTCTTTAAGCTTATCAATAATTTCTGGTGAAACTCCATGAGCTCTTATGACAACAACATCTCCTGCTTTTATTTTATTACTATCTAAGTCTTTTTCATCAATTGCTTGGATATTGAGGTTTTCGAGCATTTTTAACGTTGTTGGATTATGAATTAATTGTCCAAAGGTATAGATATTAGAATAAGGATATATTTTTTTAGCGTTTATAGCTGATTCAACGGCTTTTTTTACTCCCATGCAATAGCCAATTATACTAGAACGGATGATTTTAATTTCTTTACTCATATTTACGTAAGATAAATTATTCAAGTTTTGCAATGCTAGAAGAAAGTTATTGAAATAGAACTATATTTATAAACAATGATATACATAAACTTTGCATATCAAACATGTACAGTTTACGATAGTGAAACTGTACAGTTTACATATGCGAAACTGTGCAGTTTGCAACTCATAAACTGTACAGTTTTGACCATGTACATTAGCTAATGTATAATCATAACACTAGCTAATGTATTACTCTAACATTAGCTAATGTACTACTTTAATTTAGTTAGTTCTGCTTTCAATATTCAATATCATTTGCATCGCAAACTTTTCCAATGTATGTAAAAGAACCATCTTCTTCTATGGTTGCAATTAAAAAAATAACTTCAGGACCTTCATCATCCCCACATATTATGACGTAAGTCTCTCCAACAATTAAATCCCATTCATTTAATGCTCGCCATGAAAGCCATGTATTTTTTCTTGATAGTTTTGATATCCATCTACCTTTTTGATTTGTTAAGTCATTTGTAAACTTTTCAACTTCATTTTCTGCTAGATATATGGCAAATGCTTTGCCTGACCAACCTTCTTCTTCATTATAATATTCTCTTGGATATTCTTGTTGTGCAAATAAACTAGAGCTAAGAAAAACAAAAAAGCTAATTAAATATATTTTAGTTTGTTTCATCTTGACTACCTTTATTTTACAAAAGTAATGATTTCATCAACTAACTTTTTTGGTATAGGATAGGAATCATCAGAATATGTTTTAAACTCGTCTTCTTCATTTTCTACTTGTTTAATCATATGTGTCATACCGTCTATTATAGCAACCTTTGTTCCTTTTTTTGCAGAAGCTAGTAATTTTGCATTTTCTATTGCTACTTGATGGTCTACAGCACCATGTAAAACAAGAATAGGAATATTTAAAGAACTTAATTCTTTTCTTGGCTCGTATTTAAACCATGAAATAAGGTAAGCTTGTACTGAGTCTCTAAAAATACTTTGTAGCATATTTGATATATTTTCTACTTTTTTTCCTTTTTTCAAAGATTTAATAATCCTTCTAGCCTCTTTTACAATAGGTTTTGCTAATTGTTGTTCTAATTGGTCAATAAATAAGTCTCCTGCATTCTTTCCAACACCTGCAATTGAAATAATTCCATCAATTTTTTCTTCTTTTGCACATAGTATTGAAACAAGAGACCCTTCACTATGACCTATTAAAAAGATTTTTTCAAATTTATTCATGCCTTTTAAATTATTAATTATGCTTTTTAAATCTTTAATATTTGTTTCAAAAAGCATGTTTTTTTCAATATTTATTGCATCAACTCCTTCTACTACACTTTTACCGGCTCCTCTTTTATCATAACGAAAGCTAGCAATGCCATTTTCTGCAAGAGCTTCAGCTAGTAGCTTATAAGTGTTTGTTTTAAGTCCAAATTGATTGTTTCCATCTCTATCAGTGGGACCAGAACCAGGTACTATAATACAAACTGTTTTCACATCCTCTTTTTCAGGAATTGTTAGAGTTCCAAAAAGGTCAATGCCTTCAGCTGATATCATTATTTCTTGCGAAGAAAGAGTAATAGCAAAAAAGATTAATGAAAAAATAAGTGGTATTCTTTTAGAGTTTAACATGTTTTTCTCCTTAAAAATATGCTAGAATGATTTTCGGTATTTTTTTGCATATATTAAGGAGTTATGAATATGATTGATGTGCATGTCCATTTTAGAGATGGTAGCCAATGCGAAAAAGAAACAATAAAACATGGGTTTTCTGTTGCATATAAAGCAGGTATACTTTCGTGCTTTGATATGCCAAACACAGTTCCTCCTCTTACAACAAAGAAAGATATATTGGCAAGGCTTGAGTTTGGTCAAAAGATGGTGGAAGAAGTTGATCAAAAAGCAATTTATCGTATTTATGTAGGACTTACTAATGATATAGAACAGATTAGAGATATGGTGCAAATTTATAATGAACTTTTCCCTCGCGTTGTAGGTTTTAAGATGTTCGCAGGGCATTCAACAGGTAATATGGGAATACTAGAAAAAGATATGCAACGCACAGTGTATAATACTTTAGTTGACTGTGGATATAAAGGGGTTATTGCAGTGCATTGTGAAAAAACTCAAGAAATGAAAGAAGAACTTTTTGATATTTCAAAGCCTGAAACACATAGTCTTGCTCGTCCAATCATTGCAGAAGTAGAATCTATTAAAGATCAAATTGATTTAGTAAAAGAAACAGGATTTAAAGGACATCTTCATATTTGTCATATAAGCACAAAAGATGGAGTAGTTATTGTGAAGAAAGCAAAAGAAGAAGGTATAGATATAAGCTCAGGTGCTACAGCTCATCATGCTCTTTTAAATGATGAAGCATATAAAACTCAAAGGTTATTTGCAAAGATGAATCCACCATTAAGAAATGAAGAAAATAGAAAAGCAATTTTTTCTGCTCTCATTTCAGGTGATATTGACTGGATAGAAAGTGACCATGCTCCTCATACAATAAAAGATAAAGAGGCTGGAGCTTCAGGTATTCCAGGCTTTGCAGGAACACTTTTGTTGATTCAACGTTTACGAAAAGCAGGTGTTTCAGAAGAAAAACTTAATGCTCTTTGTGGAGAAAATGCAAATAAGGTGTTTGCTCTTAATTTACCTGTTAGTGTGCCAAGTAATGAAAGGATAAACGAAGTTTTGCCTGAAATAAGAAAAGCCTATCCTTTTGATACATTTGCTTGTGTGGGATAATTAAAGAATATGGTTGTTTTTAGTTTGAAATAATGGTTATAGCTGAAAATGGATTTTTATATATGAATAATTTTCAGAATGTAAACGTTATGGAATTTCTTATGCATAAGCTAGGACTAAACCAATCTTTTATAAACAATAGAATGTATATAGGAAATAAATATTTTCTTTCAAGTTTTATAAAAAATACTTTAAGGGAATTGAAAAGAAATTGTTATTGATATATTTAGTAGGGCAGATGCTGTATCAAATGTATTTAAAGGTAAAATTTTTATTACAAATAATTTATAGTAGATGTATAATTACAAATTAGATTAAAAGTTATCCAAAATATTGTCACCGGGATTTATATCTAAATCAAAATTAGTATGATATTTATACTTTTCCGTAATTTCAAGAATTATTTTATAAAAATTATCTACTATTTTATTAAATTGATATTTTGTATCCATTCTAAACTTTTCATTTTGATGAGCAATATTATTTCTTATGTTATCAACATAGTCTGATAAAAATTTAAATGCATCTTCTTGAATTAATATGTCTATCTTATTTTTAAGTTCTTCTTCATTGTCAGCAAGTTGCAAGTTGTTTAAAAAATCTTTATCACCTAATATTTCTTGAAATAAATCTTTATAATATCCATTAAGATTGTTTTTATGAAGAAACTCAAAGCGTACATGTGCTTTTAAAGTTTCTTTTGAGATGTCTTTTTTTAACGAATTAAAATGATTTAAAAAGGATTTTTTATTGTTTCTTCCATCAAATATATCTTTAATTTTCTTTTCATCTTTTAAAAATATTGAATACGCAATTCCTTCAGAGAGTTCTGTGAATTTAATCTTGTTTTTAAGTTTGTTACTAATGTAATTTTCTATAAGATCTTTTAAAAAACTTTCAAAAGTTGTAAACACGGATAAATATAAAGAATTTATAAGTAAATTTTTTGTTATCTCATTAATCTCATCATTTTCACTGTTAACTTTGATAGATAAACTATATTTATATATTTTTTTGTATAAATTATATTTTTTTTCAATTTCAGAAAGCATAAGATACTCCTAAATCAAAATATTAGAAAGTTCTTTTCCCCACTCATATCTTTTTTCAACATTTGTAGTATTATTTGTTGCCTTAGTAAATAAATCTTCACTATTATTGTTTATGAAATCTGTAAATGATTTTTTAATTTTATCTTTATTTTTTTTAATGGTCCCAATATCAAATCTAGAAAGAACTACGATTTGAAGTTCAGAAACAGTTTTATTTACGCTTGTGGATTTAGATGTATATACTCTCTTAAATGCATCATTTTCAAATACTGTATAAACTTTTTTAACAGAATCAATTAAAAATTCTTTCATTCTGTCAGCTTCATCTTTATTATCCCTATATTCACATAAATAATCTTGTATAACAGATCGAAGACGACCAGTATACTTTTTTGATTTTTTATCTCTTAATTTTTCTTTATTTTTAATTTCAACTTCTTGTAATTTCCATGTATTTTTATCTATAAAACATTCCATAGCAATTGCTCTGAGTAGAATTTCACTATATCCAAATCTTTTTTTTAGAATTGGTCTATTACCAAAGGCTTTATTTATTTCTTCAGTTTGAGATATATCGTTTAACGTTTTGATTAAAGTGCCTCTGTACATCACATTTAATAGTTCTTGATCATTTAATTTTACAGAACCACTGTTAATTCTTGAAAAAATATCATATTTAATATCTTCCGATGAATCTTTTTTTATGATTACAACTGGAATAGATATATTACTAAATTTATTGTGTAAACTTTTTAATTCAGTATATGTTTTTCCGTTGTATTGTCTTAGAGTTTCTAATCCTGTTAATTTAAGCTCCTTAATATTATTTAAATTTTCAGGTAATTCTTTTAGTTTAGTATCATCTATTTTAGATTTCATAAATGAAAAAATACTTGTAATTCGTTGTTGCCCATCAATAACTTCTAATGTGTCATCATCATTTTCCGCTAAAAATATTGTAGGAATAGGAATAGATAAAAGTAAGGACTCTATAAATTTTGACATAGTTTTATCGTTCCATACAATCCCTCTTTGATAATCTGGTTGTAAGTTAATGTATTTATCCTCAATCATTCTAATCCAATCCGATGTTGATTTATCAGTTTTATCAACATATAACTTTCTCTGATTATTATCGTCTATTTCACAATCATCATTTTGCTCATCTTCTAAATCAATATTTGGATTGATACTCTCTTCGTCAACATTTTTGATTAGAGCTTCCTTGTCATATTTTTCTAGAGCATTATCCATATTATTTCTCCTAATTTTATATTTAGAACAAGAATAAATATTATATTTTTATTCCCACTCAATTGTTGCAGGTGGTTTTGAAGTGATATCATAAACAATACGGT
>CAUUIE010000003.1:0-40695 GCA_963545065.1 uncultured Treponema sp. | reverse complement strand
TCATGCTTTAAAAGCATGATAAATATAATGTGTTTTACACGTAAAAAAAGTTACTTCTTACTCAATGCACACATCTTATAATCTTTTTTACTATAATATAACGAACATATATTCTAGCTAGGTAGTGTTTTCATCCTCTTAAGTAAAAGGACGTCTCCTGTAAGCTAATTGGCGTGATCTTGCATTGCTAGATGTCACCTATTATTACTTAAATGATTGGCTCCACACTATAGTTATTACGTAGCATCACTTCTAGCTAGAATGCGATCCCTTTTCTAGCTAGAACAAGAGGCATAGTGTTACATACCTTAAGGTGCGTTTATTGTAATGATGGTATCCATGTTCTAGTAGTAAATGGGGTCCTATTCTAGCTAGACTTTCTTTAAACTCTAGCTAGTTTTTGCCCAAACTCTAGCTAGATTTTGGGAGTAAAGCACACATTTTTTAAAAAGAGCTTACCTTTATGAAAAGATAAGGGAAAGCTAGCAATAAACGGAGCAGGGCTTTTAGTTAAAGTAAGGAGGCTTAAGCCTATGAAATGATAGGCGATGCACCTTATAAAAAGGATAAGGGGAAAAATTAAAGTGATAGCATTAATACATCTCATTTTTACCCATATATTAAACATCTTTTGATTAGTTTTTTCTATAAAGTGCGAAAACTTCTTTATCTTTTAAAAGATAAGTAAAGTGAAAATATTAATATGAAAATATATTTTCTATTTTTTCAATGAGTTTTTTTGTGGAGTATGAACTTATGATATATGAGCCTTTTCCTGTGTTATCAAATAGAATATAGTCTTCATTTTCTAGTGGTGTTAAAGAAATGGAAAGATCACTTCCTTTTTCTAGTTTTATAGTAAAAGTTTTTGTTTTATCATTTTCTATTGGAAGACCATCAAAAATATTTATCATTGTAAGGCTAGAAAGAGTTTTTTCTAGCATTTTAAAAAAGAGGTCATTTTGTTTATTTCTTATTGCAACTTCATTTTTCATATTTATTTCTAATATGTTGTCATTCATAAATTTCGCTTTGTATATTTGCATGTCAAGCCAAAAAAGAGGAGATGATGTAAGAAATGTAGATATATTGTCTTCTACTGCAATAACACTTGAAGCTACGCTACCGCGTCTTATATACCTTAGATACTCTGTTGAATCTGGAAAGCCTATGTATAAGTCTAATAATATTTCTTCATTTTTCCCAATAAACCTAAAAGAAAAACTTTCATCTTCTGAAATTCCATAATATATATAATCTGAAAAGTTATTGGTTATAAAATATGCTTTTCTTTCTCTTACTAATTCTTTAAATAAACGTTCTATTAAGTCTATTTTTATATAATATTCATGTCTTCCTTTTTTTAGTATATAAGTTTTCTCTTTTTTTATTATTTTAAAAGAAGAATTTACTGGTAATGTGTTTTTCTTATTAGATGATAAAACTATTGTTTTAGTCTCTTTTAAAATAGATGGTGGCACTAATCTTACTATGTATTCTTTTGGATCATATTTTATTTTTTTTGTGCACTGAGCAATTAATAGCAAGATGAAAAGCGAAACGTTTATTAAGATCAATGTTATTGTGGAAGGTTTTAGTTTTATCATTTTGTTTTTCTTTTTTTTATAAAAAAATATATAGCTAAGCTTAGAATGATTACTGGAATTATAATAAAACATATAACCCTTGCTTTTAGTATTATAAAATTATATTGCTCTTTTTCATAAAATTTAAAAGGCAAGATAATGTTACGCTTTCCTTTAAGTTCTAAAAGCTTGTCCCTTTTTAAAGACCAAAGCACTAAATTAGTTGCAAAATTTAAGTTTTCTCTTGAGTCTGTATATTCTATTGCACTTCCAATCATGTTTTCATCACTAATTACAGCAATTCTAGAAGGCTTTTCTAAAACACATGCTATTGTATGTGTGTCCTTTTTTACATTATTAAAAAGAGAAAAAGGGGAAGAAAAAGGGTCTGTGTTATAGTCTTTTTCTATTGTTATTGCTTCTTTTGTGCTAGTTATAAATGGCATTAAATATTTGTTTTTTTCCAAATTTAATATAATAGAAGATGGCCAGAATGTTTGAATGCTTGGAATGCCTAACGTGAAAGCATGGTTTTTTATATTTTCTTTTAAGATTGTAGGCCAAAAAGGATAATTTATTGTTACTTGAGATGAGCCATCTTTACCTATCATTTTTATTGGATAGTTTGCAATGTCCATAACTAAATTACTTTTAATTTCTATTCCCTGCTTTGCTAAAACTTCTAATAAAAAATCTTTACTTTTCTTCTTTGCTTTCCAAGTGCCTTTTATGTCAATAGTGTTTCCAGAAACAAAAACGATGGCATTGCCTCTTTTTTTTAAGAAAACATCAATAAAAGTTGCAGTGTTTTCATCTATTTTTTCAGAGCCAATAATTAAAATAGGGGTGGCAATATCTAACTCTTCTTTTAGTGGAAGTTCAATTTCTTCTAGTTTAATGCCTTCATATTCTAGCCATTTTGTTATATATTGGTTTTCATCTTTAGCATTTTCTTTAATTGCATAAAGTAAATTTATTTTGCTTGGTCTTTTTGCAAGGCTTTCGTTAATTTGTAATATAAAATTTACTATATTATATTCTAAGTTTGAAATAGATGCTATAAATGGAATAGTGCGAAATGTTCCTTTTAGTTCTATTACAATGCCTGAATAAATATTTTCTCTTATAATTCCATGTGGCGTTTTTTCTTCTATTTGTTGTGCTATGAGGCTAAGTTCATTTAGTTTTTTTTCTTCTATTTCTTCTGCACTATATAGTTTTATAATACATTTTTGCTTTGCATAAAGAGAAAATTCTTCTAATATATCAAAAATATATTTTGCTTCTTCTGATAAAGAGGCTATTTTTGAAGAGCGAAAATAAGAAAGAGTAACTGTACTATTAAGAGAATCTAAAACATTTTTTGTATATTCGGAAAGTGTGTATAGTTTTTGTTTTGTTGCATCTTTTCTTATATACCATATATTAGAAATAAGAGAAATAAAAATTAATATTAATATAAATAATATAAAATTTATGCGGTATGAGTTTTTCATTTTTTTACTTGTTCGTTTTTTATTATAAAAATATTTGCTTCTAGCCCAAAAATAATAAGGGAAAGATAGAAGATAAAATCTCTAGTGTCAAAAATACCTTTATAGGCATTTTCAGCGTGGTATGAAAATGAAAGATAAGAAAGAATGTTTTTTATTACACTATATTTGTAAAACAGTGCTGCAGGAATGTGAATTATATTTAATATTATTATTGTAACAAAGCTTATGAAAAAATTTACGGCTACATGTTTTGAAGCAAAGCTAATTGCAAGCGATATTGAAAGAGCAGCACTACCAAAAAGGCAGGATGTTATATAGGAAAGAAAAAACGATAGATTTGGAAATTCTACTAGTTCTATAAGAGTTAAAGGTGGTATAATAGTGAGTAAAGACATAAAAATCCATACTATAAGGCGAGCAATATATTTACCATATACTATAGTTCTTATTGAGATTGGTAAAGAAAGTAAGAGGGTATCAGTATGTTGTTTCTTTTCATCTGCCCAAACGCTCATTGTAAGCATTGGAATAGTGATAGAAAGAAGAGTGGGAATTGAAAGAAAATACTGAAAAAAGTCTGAAAGACCTTTATTTAGCCAATAGTTATTTCCAAGAATTACCATTGATTGTAGTGTTATTGTGATGATTAAAAGAAGAGGAAAAAGAGGTGATAATAAAAGAAAGATAAATTCTTTTTTACATAAAACATATAATGGATAAAAGTCTAAAAGTTTAGTTTTTATAAAAATCACTTTTTGAAACTCCTCCAAAGACATCAAAAGCAAGTTCTAGTATTTTCTCTCTTTCTATGTTTTCGCTATCTTGTAATTTTTCTTTTAATGCTTCTTTCAATTCTTCTATATTACCTTGTAAAATTATTTCTCCTTTATTTAATAATATGTGTTTTGTGCAAATATTTTGTGCTAATTCTAAATTGTGTGTGGAAATTAAAACAGCTTTTGTTTTATCTAGCTGAAGAACTCTTTTTTGAAACTCTTTTAGCTCTTTAGCGTCTAAGTTGGACGTAGGCTCATCTAGTACTATTACATGTTCTTCACCTGAAAGAGCTAAGGCTAATGAAACTCTTTGCTTATATCCTTTAGAAAGGGTTGAGATTTTTTTGTCTTTTATGTTTTCTATCTCCATTCCATCTAATATTGAAGCACAAATTCTATTAGCTTCTTTTTGATATGCTCCTTTCATTTGAAGATAAAACATGATGAATTCCAACACCGTTTGTTCTTGATACAAAGGAATGTTTTCATAAAGGACAGCAAGTTCTTTTTTTGCTTGCAATGGAAATTCTTTTATAGATTTTCCTTCTATTATTACATCTCCATAAGTTGGATTACTAAGTCCTGAAATAATTTTTATTATTGTGCTTTTGCCAGCTCCATTAAGTCCTAATAAAGAGGCAATTTCTCCTTCTTTAACTGTAAAAGAGATGTTTTTACACGCTATGGTTTTTTTCCATAAGTCATGATAGATTTTTGTTATGTTGCAGACTTCTAGCATATTTGATTAATTTTTTGATTATAAAGTGAAGAAGTGAGTAAAGTCAATTGAGGGGGTATATATAAATTTATATTTAGAGAAATTGAAATGTGTAAGAGAAATCTTACTTGTTAACAATATTTTTTTGTGATAAAGTAAGGTATGCTTTTAGATGTAAAAAAATCAATTTTATCAGGCATTATGATTGCATTTGGTTGCTCTGTTTATCTTTCATGTGTAGATAAAAACTTAGCATGGCTTGGGGCATTTTTGTTTTCTGCAGGTCTTTTTACAATTTGTGAATATGGTTTTAATTTGTATACAGGAAAGGTAGGTTATATCGCTTTTCATTTTAGTGATATAAAATACATTTTTCTCACTTTTTTAATATTATTTTTCAATCTACTCACAACTTTTGTTTTAGGCTTTTTTATTGGTAAATATTTTGATGCAGTGCATATAGTTGCATTGAAAATTTATTTGGCTAAATTCTCAGTTTCGTTTTTGAAGTTATTTATTTCTGGTATTTTATGTGGCATTTTGATGTATTTATCAGTTGATACATGGAAACGAGGAGCTAAAATAGGTTGCTTTATCTACATTCCTTTGTTTATTTTGTGTGGATTTGACCATTCTATTGCAAATTCATTTTATAATGGAGCTGCCCTAGGGGATCATACCTTTACTTTGCAAAATTTGTTTATAGTGTTAGTAGTAATTTTAGGCAATGCTGTTGGTGGAATGCTTTTTCCTATTTTAACACGTTCATGGAAAAATGAAAGTGAATTAAATACTTAATTTATTATTAGTTTTTAAAAACCATTTTGCAAATTTTCCAATGCCTTCTTCTAAAGACGTCAAAGGTTTCCAACCTGTTTTATTATGAAGCTTTTCTATTGAGGCATTTATAGGGTATGTATTTATTTTTTGCACAGACATAAATTGCTTAATAGCTTTTTTCTTTAATTTTTCTTCCAAAATGGTAATTAAATCGTTTATTAAAATAGGTTTTTCGTTTCCAATATTAAAAACATCAAAATACGGATTCATTTCAAAAGCGTTATTTTGTGTTGTACTTTCCTCTTTAGATTTGCAAGGTGGTAGTGGAATGAGTTTTATTATTGCATCTATAACATCATCTATATATGTGTAATTTCTATATAGTTTTCCATTATTAAATAATTGTATTCTTTCATTTTTTAATATCTTATCTGCAAATTTAAAATAAGCCATGTCTGGTCTTCCAAGTGGACCGTAAACATGAAAAAATCTTAAAGCAGTAGATGGAACGTGATACAAGTGGCTATAGCTATAGGCTATAAGTTCATTTGCTCTTTTTGCTAAGGTATGTTGATTAATCGTTAAGTTATATAAGTCATTTTCTTTAGATGGTGTTTTTGTGTTACTTCCATATAATGAAGCACTAGAAGCAAATAAAAAGTGCCGTATATCAGCTTTTCTGCATGCCTCTAATAAGTTTAAAATCCCTATGGGGCATGAGTTATAAATTTTTTGTGATTGTGTGTTTATATCATGTTTAATTTGTGTTGCAAGATGAATTAAAATATCTATTTTATAGTTTAAGAAAATATATTCTATTATGGAAATGTCTTCTATGTTTCCACAAAAGAAATGAAAGTTTTTATTTTTTTGTAATTCTTTTACTCTTTCTTGTTTTAATATGGGTGAGTACTCTTCATTTAGAGAATCTAAAGCTATAACAGTTTGAGAGTTATTTAATAGTTCTTTTGAAAGAAAATAGCCTATGAAGCCTGCAGCTCCTGTAATAAAATATGTCATGTAATGCCCCACCTAACTAGCATTATATAATTTTATTATGAAAAGAACTATAGTAATAGTTATTAGGATGCAACTTATAGTTAATATATAATATGCTATCTTGACTTTATTATGCTTAAATTATATCATACCCCTTTTAATTGTACTGTAGTTTAAGGAAAAATTGGAGCTTTAGGAATTGGAAGAAATAAAAACAAATGATGGTGGAGTGGTAATCCCTATTCCCATAGAAGACGAAGTTAAAAAAGCGTATATAGATTACTCAATGTCTGTTATTGTTAGCCGTGCATTGCCAGATGTGAGAGATGGTTTAAAACCAGTGCATAGGCGCATTTTGTATTCTATGGAAGAACGTAATTTGCGTAACTCAGGACCTACTAGGAAATGTGCAAAGATAGTAGGTGATGTTTTGGGAAGTTACCATCCACATGGTGATGCATCTGTTTATGATGCACTTGTAAGACTAGGGCAAGATTTTTCACTACGCTATCCTGTTATTCACCCTCAAGGAAACTTTGGAACTATTGGAGGAGACCCACCTGCAGCTTATAGGTATACTGAAGCTAAAATGGCTCGTCTTGCAGAGGTTATGGTGGAAGATATTAAAAAAGAAACAGTTGATTTTATTCCAAATTTTGATGAGTCAACTACTGAGCCTACCGTTCTTCCTGCAGCCTTTCCTTTCTTGCTTGCAAATGGTGCAAGTGGCATTGCTGTTGGTATGGCAACTAATATGCCCCCTCACAATTTAGGTGAGATTGCAAAGGCAATAGCAAGTTACATTGATAACCCTGACATTACAATAGAGAAACTAGCTACATGCATGAAAGGTCCAGATTTTCCAACAGGGGGCGTTATATATGGGAAGGCTGGTATTTTAAAAGCATTTAAAACAGGGCGTGGTAAAGTAATTATAAGAGGACGCTTTACAATAGAAACTGATAAGAAAGGTAAAGATACAATTATATTTCATGAAGTGCCATATCAAGTAAATACAACACAGTTAGTTTCTAAAATTGGGGAGCTTGCTAGGGACAAAATAATAGAAGGTATTTCAAATGTAAATGATGAGACATCTGATAGGGCAGGGCTTAGAATCGTAATAGAATTAAAGAAAGGGGCTGTTACAAAAATTGTTTTAAATCAACTTTTTGCAAAAACATCGCTACAATCTTCTTTCGGAATAATTAACTTAGCTCTTGTTAATGGAAGACCTTGTCTTTTAAATCTTAAAGAACTTATTTCTTATTTTGTAGAACATAGGGTAAATGTTGTTACAAGACGCACTCAATATGATTTAAAAAAGGCAGAAGAGAGAGCTCATATATTGCAAGGTCTTGTAATTGCACTAAACAATATTGATGAAGTTATTGAGATTATAAAAAAATCTCAAGATATTCCTATTGCTAAAAATACTTTAATTAAAAGGTTTAATTTATCACAAATACAAGCACAAGCAATAGTTGATATGAGGTTAGGACGTCTTACATCTTTAGAAATAAAAAAGATTGAAGAGGAACTAAAAGAATTAGAAATATTAATTGAAAAACTAAAGGATTTATTAGCTTCACCTAAAAAGATATTGAATTTGATTAAAAGCGAAACAAACGAAATTGCGAAAAATCATGGGGATAAAAGGCGAACAGAAATTATTAGTGAAGATATTGAAGAACTTAACATAGAAGATTTAATTCAAAAAGAGCAAATGGTTATTCTTATTTCTAATTTTGGTTATATAAAGAGAGTAGCAACCTCAGCATATAAAAGCCAAAATAGGGGTGGAAAAGGTTCTAACTCTGCTAATTTGGCAGAAGATGACTTTATTAATCAAATGTTTACAGCCACCACGCATGATTATATTTTGTTTATTACTAGTGCGGGTAAAGCTTATTGGTTAAAAGTGCATGAAATTCAAGAGTCTAGTAGAACAAGTAGGGGAGCACATATAAAGAGTCTTCTTTCTGTTTCTAATGATGAAGAGATTACAGCTGTTGTTTCATTAAAAGAATTTAATGAAAAAGATTGTCTTGTTATGGTAACAGCAAAAGGCATTATAAAAAAAGTTACAACAGATAATTTTGCTAATGCTAAAACGCGTGGCATTATTGCTATAAAACTTGATAATGGAGATAAACTTGTTAGTGCTATTTTGACAAGTGGAAAAGATGAGATTATGCTTGTTACAAGGCAGGGACAGGCATTGCGTGTGAGTGAACAAGAGATAAGAGCTATGGGAAGAGCATCTCATGGCGTTATTGGCATTAGACTTAGTAAATCAGATGAGTTAGCTTCGGCGTTGCGTCTTTCCGAAGATAGAAAAATTTTGGTCATTAGTGAAAATGGGTATGGAAAACGTGTAGCTTTTAATGAGTTTTCTCCTCATGGTAGAGGGACAGGTGGGCAGCGTATTTATACACTTTCTGAAAAAACAGGTGAGATTGTTGGTGCACTAACAGTTAGTGATGATGAAGAGATTGTGTGCATTACCGGGCAAGGAAAAACTATTAGAGTGCATGTGAATACTATTAGCACTATGGGTCGCTCTGCTAGTGGAGTGAAAATATTAGATATTGAAAAGCCTGATCTTCTTATTGGTCTTGATGTTGTAGCAGTGGAAAAGGAAGAAAGCGAAGAATAGAAAGCATGTTTTGATTTAAATAAATATAATAGTCACCTATAAAAAAGGAGTACTTACTTGTGTAAGCACTCCTTTTTTTATAACGAGAGGCTTTTAATAGCAAAGTAGCGGTAAGTGCGTTTTATTGCCTTTGAAAACATTTTTATAACAGTTATTACTGTTAGACTACAAATTTATGTTATTTAAGATAAGCTTTTCTTTTTTTAAATTTAAGAAAAAGCTATTGACACGTCGGGGGGGGGGGGGGGGGGGGTATATACTGCCAGAGATTCTCTTAAGACAGTGAAGATTTTAAGGAGAGTTAAGGGTGAGTTTTTTAATTAAAGCTTTAAGTGAAAATTACTAATTCTACCACTAACAATAGGTGCTATGCTTTTAGTATTTAATTAATGGCTTCCTTAAAAAGTCTTTTGTTTTAAGCTATTTTTGGAGGAAATATAATGAAAAGTAAAACATTATCAAAAGTATTTATTTCATTTTTAATAGCTTTTAGTGTTTTTGCATTTAACAGCTGCTCTCAAGCGAAAGCTCTTAAAAATGTTGTTTGGGAAAAAACAAGTGATAAAGGTATATACTTTTATTTTACTGATAATAAAATGTATCAGCTTGAATTTATAAACGGTGTGTATAGGGGTAGTATATCTTATGAATGCAAGATTGGTAATAAGAAAATTACTGCAAAAGAAATAGAAGGCGGGTATTTTACTTATACTATTAAAAAAGATGTTTTAACACTTACTGATGTAGCGGGGCATAATATAGTTTTTAACAAAGTAACAGATGGCACAGTAATAGAAAAAGTGAAAAAAGTGATTAACCAATAGTTTTTTACCAATACCTTAAATGTTTTCTCTTCCTTAAATTTAAGGTGTTTCTCATTTTGACAGACAACACAATACTTCATATTTTAAGTTTTTATATTAATTTAATAGGTTGTAATATATTTAGTTTAGAAGTATAATGTTAGCCATTATGGAAAAGAAAATTGTATACGCAGATTACAATGCTACTACACCTATGGATGAAGAGGTTAAACGTGTTTTTATAGAAGCATTAGATTATTATGCAAATGCTTCTAGCATGCATGAAGACGGAAGGGCTGTAGCAAAAAAAATAGAAGATGCAAGGGAAAGTGTTGCCACTTTAATAGGAGCTCATTCTGATGAGATTATATTTACCTCAGGTGGCTCTGAATCTAATAACACAGTTTTGTCTCTTGCTTTGTCTAATGTGCTTACAAGCACTACTAGTTTTGCAAATAAATGGGGTGGTAAAAAGATGGTTATCACTTCGGCTATTGAGCATCCTTGTGTTATGGAGTCTGCAAAAAACTTAATGAATAGAGGAATTAATGTTGCTTTCCTTCCAGTTGATAGTTATGGTTTAGTGAATGTACAAAAATACAAAGATTTAATAGAAGAAGGGAAAAAAAGCGAAGATCCAAAGAAAAAGCCATTTCTTTCATCTATAATGATGGCAAATAATGAGATTGGTACAATAGAACCTATTAAAGAGATGGCAAAAATAGCAAAAGATAATAATATTTTGTTTCATACAGATGGAGTGCAAGCAGTTGGGAAAATTCCTTGTGATGTAGAAGACTTAGGGGTTGACTACATGACTATTTCTTGCCATAAAATTTATGGACCTAAAGGAATAGGAGCGTTGTATGTTAGGCGAGGTTGCCCTATAGATTCTCTTATAAAAGGTGGACATCAAGAAAAAGGTTTAAGAGCTGGAACATATAATGCCCCCTCTATTATTGCTTTTGGTAAGGCTGCTGAGCTTGCAAAAAAAAGACTTTCTCAATATATGAAGCATACAGAGGCTTTAAGGCAACGTTTTATAAAAAAGATGAAGGAAAATATTCCTCATATCCATATAAATGGACATATTGAAAAAAATCTTCCAAACACTGTTAATATTTCGTTTCCTGGTGCTGAAGGGGAATCTATTTTATTACGTTTGGATTTAGCAGGAATAAGAGTTTCTACAGGCTCTGCTTGTGCTTCAGGGAGTTTGGAGTCTTCACACGTTCTTTTAGCTACGGGGGCAAACCCTGAAGCAGCTCATGGTTCAATTCGTTTTAGCTTTGGTCTTTATAGCACAGAAGAGGATGTTGATTACATTGCTTCTACAATGCCTGAAATTATAACATGGCTTAGAAGCTTTTCTACCTTAGAGGTAAAATAAGTTTTGAAAAGAAATATTTTTCTTATACTATTTTCATGTTTATTTTTAACTTGTAAAAATAATGATAATCATTTCTTTTTTGGAGGCTTTAGAGATGTTTCAGATAGGGTTGAATCTTTAATCAAATTACTTGAAAAAACTAAAGATGAACAGCATTTATTTGTAATAAGGAAGGAAATAGCAAAAGAACTAAAAAGTTCAAACCAAAGAAAACGTTTAATAGTATTTTTAACATCGTTTTTGGAAAATGAAAAAGATAATAAGTATAATGCTTATTTTCTTTTAATGCTTGCTAATGAATATATTGAAGTAAAAATGATTCCTCTAGCTACATATTATTTTGAAAAAGTTGCCTCTTTGAATTTTGATTTAATTGTTAATGAGAAATCTATAAAACTAATTAGCTTGAATGCGTTGATTAGAGTGACCGAAGAAGCTGAAAAATTAATAAAATACTATTCTATTTTAATAAGAGATTTTCAGAATGATATAGATATGGCACATAATCTTTTTATGCTTGCACGTTCTTATGAGCGAGTTGGCGAATGGAATATGGCAATACAAACCTATGAAAAGTTCTTAAGATTAAAAGATTTTGATGTTATTATTCCAGGCATTCATGATAGCTATGCTTATGCAAAGAAAATTGTTGATTATAGTAGTTCTTCTAAAGATTGGACAGTTGAAACTCTAGAAGAGCTTTTAGGAATTATAAGATATGCTATTCAAAATAAAAATTATGCTCTTTTAGAACATTATCGCTCTAAAGTGAATTTTTTTGTGATGTCTTGGAAGCAAGATGCAAGTGATGGACATTCACGGACAGATTATACAATATATAATCTTATGTATGCAGGAAATATTCAAATAGCAAACTCTGTTGACTCTTCTTCTACTCCATATGAAGCCTATCTTAGAACTTCTGGATGGATTCATTATATGAAAACATGGTATTTTTATCTTAAAAAGATTAACTTTCCTGCCGATCCTTCTATACATGGAAGATGGGAGTGGGCAGGAATATATTATGGAGAAAAATTGTAGTGAAACCTTTTTTTAATAAATTTGTAGCATTATTATTTATGCACGTTTTTATCTTTGATTTATATGCAAAGGTGGAAAGTGTTACTCATGCAACAGCTGATAGATTAAAAGTTACTCATATCTTTACTCACGCTTCCATTAAAGGTTTTATTTTGGAATTTACTGATCATGAGGTAGTGAAACGTTTCAGAGCCCAATATACAACAGAAAAGGGAAAGAAATATTTAGAGGTAACAATGAAGCGTTCCACTCCTTATCGAGAATTTATAGAAACCCAATTGCGTAAAGAAAATTTACCGAAAGAACTTTTATTTTTGCCTGTAATAGAATCTGGTTACCAACCTAAAGCTGTGTCTAGGGCAGGAGCTGTGGGTATTTGGCAGTTTATGAAAAATAGTGTTGGCGGTTATGATATTCAAATTGATGAATGGATCGATGAAAGACAAGATCCATGGAAAGCAAGTATTGCTGCTATTAAAAAGTTAAAATGGAACTATAAATATTATGATGATTGGTGTTTGGCTCTTGCAGCTTATAATTGTGGCGTAGGTTCTTTAAACAAAGCTATAAAAAAAGCCGGAAAAAAAGATTATTGGTATTTAGCGGATAATGGCTTTTTAGCAAAAGAAACAAGATTGTATGTTCCTAAATTTTTAGCAGTGTGTGATATTTTAAATAACAGTGATGAGCATGGGATTGATTGGGGAGAAAGTGAAGCATTAGATGAAACTGATATAATAGAAGTAAAAAGATCTGTTGACCTTTCTTTGTTAGCTTCAGAGCTTGATGTTCCCCCATCTTTACTTGTTTCTTTAAATCCTTCATTAAAATTCAACGTTACTCCTCCAAATTTAAAATATAATTTAAGAGTGCCTTCTAAACAGCATGAGGCTTGTCGTACACTTCTTTCTAAAAAGAAACTGTTATTACGCTATTATCGCTATAAAATACGTTCTGGAGATAATCTTTCCTCTTTGGCTAATCATTATGGGGTGCCTGTAAGAACTATTCTTAAGTATAACACAAGTATAAAGAATTCTAACTCTTTAAAAGTTGGACAGGAAGTTATTATTCCTGCTATAAAACAAGTGGAGCAATATAATCCACGCTCTAAAACAAAAAAGAATGTTAGCAAAAAAAACATTCCTAGTCTCAATGGGCGTTATATTGTGAAAAGTGGAGATTCTCTTTGGTCTATTGCTAATATGTATAATGTTAGTGTAGATGTTATAGCAGAAGGAAATGGGATGCATCTTAATGATGTTCTAACCTTAGGGAAAGTTTTAAAAGTACCTATGAAGAAAGTGAGTTAATTTATTAAATATCTTGTAATAACGAAAATATTTGTATCTTACCTTTCATATTGTTGTTTTTTAAAAGTAGTTTGTGATTAATATTTTTCAATTTAGGAAAATTTATACAATGAAATATTATGCATTTATCTTTATTTTTGTTTCTCTTTTTTTTAGCATAATAGCAGATGAACGTTATTGTGTTTCAACTTCAATTTGTGATTGGACGTCTGGTAGAGTTGATTCTAAACTTAGTTTAGACGTAGAGAAAATGGGGCTTTCACTACCTTCTGCAAAAACCACGTCATATCAATTGATAAAAAGATATATGCCTTCTCTTCTTAAAAATGCCTATCTTTCCATTGTTATGGATTCATCTCATAGACTTGGAGATTATTTAGCACGAGGTGAAATAGATTTAACTGATTTAAATACTATTATGGAAGGTGGGAAAGAAAAAGCTCCAGTGTTTAGTCATGATTTGAGTAATTTAATACTCTTCCATAGTATTTCTACAAATGATATTGCAAAATTTTTTGTGAAACACGAAGTTTCTAGATCGCCATCTCAGCCTTATGTTTCTAATATTGGGAAAGTTTATACAGGAATTTTAATAGATGCTAGAGGGAAGTTACCTATACATGGAGAATATATTGAAGATATTTTAACACCTTGTGTTTTTCCAAAGATATGGGACACAAACATGGGGCTTCTTTATGAGAAAAATATGATGGCTCCTGAAAATTTAATGAAAAGAAATATTGTAGTTTATTCAGATACTCTTGATGAAAGTTTATATAAAGATATTATTGGCGTGGAGCCTTTACGAATAATTGCAAGGGGTATTTTTGGTCAAAATAGGACGGATCCAATCATTTCTGTACAAGATAGTGCAAAATTTTTATCGAGAAAAGAGAATTTAAAGTTGTTAGAAGAAGGTAGGGTTGTAATTCTTTGTAATAAAGAGGTTTTAAAAGTTGCATCTTCTTCAAATGCACCTGACGATAGTTATTATTTTGCGTACCATGATATTGAAAAATTAATAGATGAAAGAAAAATTAAAGGTGTGGAGCCTAGTAAAGCGAAAAATATTATTAAACTTACTATGTATGATATAAAATTTGTAGCTGACAAAGCGGATATTTTGCCTGAAGAATCTGGAAGGCTTGATGTGATTGTGGAAGCTCTTTTGAAGGTTGCGAAAGATGCCCATTTCCTTATAGAAGGACATACTGCAGATTTAAATAAGCCTGATGCACAGTTAGAATTATCTATACAGAGAGCAGAACGTATTGCAGAGGAATTAATTAAGAGAGGTATTGAAGCAGATCGCATACAAACTGCAGGATATGGAAGTACAAAGCCGATAGCTCCAAGTGATACTAGAGAGAATAGAGCTAAAAACAGACGAGTGGAAATTACTATAATAAGAGATTAGGTGAATATAAATGAAAAACTTAATTTTTGTGTTTTTTGTATCTTTGATTATTTGTTGTACTAGCATTCCAAAAGAAGAATATGTTTCTCAGGATATGCAGGTAATTGATATGGTGCAAAAGGCACAAGAAGCTTTCGAGGTGAATAACTATCGAAGTGCAAAAAAGTGGTATGAGATAATTCTTCATCGTTTTGGAGATATTAAATCAGTTGCTGTTGAATCTGAATATGAAATAGCCCATATTTTAGTTAAGCAAAGAAAGTGGAAAGATGCTTATATTTTATTAAAAAAAGTGATTTTACAATATGAAGCAAAAGATGGTATGAAACTTCCGCCTGAATTTTATAAACTTGCAAAGATGGATTATGAAAAGGTGGTAAAAAAATTACCAGCTAGCTATATAGAAAAGATGGAAAAGGAAGAAAAAGAATCTTTGCAACAAATTGAACTAGAACCTTTAGAATAATTTTTATGGAAAGAATAATTTTAGGTTTAGGTAGTAATAAAGGAAATAAAAAAAAATATCTTGAAAGTGCTGTTTCTTCATTAAAAAAAATATTAGATAATATATCTTGTTCTTCTATCTATCAAACAAGTCCTCAAGACTATTTGGAACAAGATGATTTTTTTAATATGGTAGTAATAGGATATTACAAAGATTCTCCTGAGCTTTTATTAGAGCAAATACAAAAAATAGAGATGGAAAATGGAAGAGATAGAAATAGAGAAATAGCTAAAGGACCTAGAACATTAGACATTGATATTTTATTTTTTGGAAACTTAAACATTAATTCTTATAATTTAATAATTCCACATCCTAGTATTAAAAAAAGGGCATTTGTTTTAGTTCCTCTTTTAGAACTGTTACCTGATTTTAATGGAGTGGGGGAAGATTGTTGTTATAAAGATATTTTATCTACATTACAAGATCAAAAGGTTAAAAAAATATCTAATTAATTTGGGTGGCTAGAATGTCTTGTGAAGAAAATAATTTAGATTTGACTAAATCTTTAGATTCTGTATCTTTTAAAGATATGAAAAATATAAAAGATGATTTTTCTTTGCCAGTTTTTGAAGGTCCTCTTCATCTTCTTTTACACTTAATAAATAAAAATGAAGTTAACATTTACGATATTCCTATAGCAGAGATAACTGAACAATTTTTAGAATATTTAGACTATGTTATATCTCCCGAAATTAATAATCTCGTAGATTTTTATTCAATGGTCGCAGATTTAATATATATAAAAAGTCGCATGCTACTTCCTATTGATGAAAATGATATTGAAAATGCTAATGATGAAGACCCTAGAGCTGATCTTGTAGAAAAATTAATAGAGTATCAAAAATACAAAAAACTTACTTCTTTAATGGAAGAAAAAGAAGAAGAAACAGAATGGTTTTTTGAGCGTAAAAAAATGCAAGTTGCATTACCGTTCGAAGATTCTTCCATGTGGGAGCGTGTTAATACTTGGGAGCTTTTAAAAACTTTTTCAAATCTTATTTCTTCATATAATAAAGAACGTATTCTTACCTTTTATGAAGAGGTATCAGTAAATGAAAAAATTACCTTAATGAATGAATTTTTGGAGGAGAAAGGGGAATGTATGTTTACTGATTTAATAATTAGAGAAGGTAATTTACTTGATGTAGTCTGTGCTTTTATGGCTCTTTTAGAAGCAGTTAAATTTAAGATTGCAAGTATATGGCAAAATCGTATGTTTGGAGATATTAAGATTAAAAAGTGGGAGCAATTTTGATGGCTATAGCAAGTTATGAACTTGATAAAGAAATAGCATTAATTGAAGCTATTTTGTATCTTGAAGGTGAGGCTATTACTCTTGAAATGCTCTCTGAAATTTCAGGTTTGCCAGTAGAAATAGTTAAAGAGGTAATTATAAAATTAGAAGAAAAGTATGCAAAAGAAGATAGTGGAATTAATATTGCAATGAAAGCAGGTGGCTATATTATAGCTCCTAAAAAGGAGCTATGGCAAACTCTTAAAACTCGTTATGGAAAAAAGAATGAAAACCGCCTTTCTAGGGCTGCTATGGAAACATTATCTATTATTGCATATTCTCAACCTGTAACTAGAGTGGATATTGAAGCAATTAGAGGTGTTTGTGCAGATAATATGATTAAGCTTTTATTAGAAAAAAATCTTATAAAAGAAGTTGGTAAAAAAGATATTCCTGGAAAACCTGTTATGTTTGGAACTACAAAAGAATTTTTAAAAGTTTTTAATTTAAATAGTATTTCGGAATTACCTAGGCTTACAGATGAAGAAAATGATAGATTTGAACTTGCAAGATAATTTGAAAGATGAAATTAGGCTTCAAGTTTATTTAGCTCATTCCGGGATAGCTTCTAGGCGTGCATCTGAGTCTATTATTCTTTCAGGGCGTGTTTCAATTAATGGTGCTGTTGTAACTAAATTAGGAACAAAAGTAAAAAAAGAAGATAGGGTTTGTTTGGATGGGAAACCTATAGAATTAGAGAATGAAAAAAAATATGTTTTATTAAATAAGCCTACTGGCTATGTGTGCTCTAGTGCGGATGAAAAGGGAAGAAGCGAGGCTTATTCTCTTTTAAAAAATAAATATAGAGAAAGGCTTTATAATGTTGGTAGACTTGATATGATGTCTAGTGGTGCTATTATTTTTACAAATGATGGAGACTTTTGTGCATATTTAGAACATCCTTCTTCTATGATAGAAAAAGAGTACGAAGTTACAACTTTTTTCCCATTTAATAATGACGTACTAGAAGCGTTTATGAAAGGTATTAGGATAGAGGGAGTCTTTTATAAAGCTATTCTAGCACAACGTGTAGGCAAGTGTAACATGAAAATAGTTTTGATAGAAGGAAAAAATAGAGAGATAAGAAGAGTACTTAAATATTTTGAAATAAAGATAAAAACTTTAGTACGTGTTAGAATTGGGTGTGTAAAGTTAGGCTATTTAGCTGAAGGACAAAGTCGCCTTTTAACAATGAAAGAAATTGAAGGATTAAGAAAAAAATAAATTAATTTTTTATTATAAACGTATTTATATGCTACTAGAATAATTTTTATTTATTTATTAGAGTAAACATTGTTTTATGAATAAAAGTGAAATACCTTTTCACACAAACATTTATGCTATTTTCTCTAACCTCTTTAATGTGTTTAATAGAAATAAAAAGCTTTATATTCCACTTATCGTTAGTATTATTATTATATTAATTTCAACATACATAAATATGAGTGAATATGCTTTTTTTTCACAATTATCTCTTGATGATTTTAAAGTAGACATGGCTCCTACTAAAGATGTTATAGCTACTGAAAATGTGTCTTATATTGATGAAGATTCAACGTTTAGGAAAAAGAATGAAAAGAGGCATTCTATTGGTGCAGTTTTTTATAAAGATACAAAAGAGGATGCACGTCTTAAAAAAAAGTATGAACAGTTTTGTACAGATTTGAGAAATATAATGGATAGTGTTAATGATGATGTTGAATTTGTAAAAAAAATAAGTCAAAAATATCCTTATAATAAATTTGAAGATGCTATATTATTTCTTTTACATAAAAGTGATAATTTTTATGATGTAATAAATATTTCTTTGTCAATTTTTTCTGATCTTTTAAAAAGAGGTATAATCAATATAGAAAAAGATGTAATAGAAGAATATGCTTCAAAAGATGCTACTATAATTTATAGATTAGAAAATAAAGTAGAAAGTGTTTCTTTTTCTTCGCTTATTTCTCTTAATCATAGTGAAATGCTAAATAATTCAGATGTTTCGTCCTATATAAAGGTGCGATTAGAAGACAAACCTTATGATTATGATAAGATTATCCAATCTTTTATCCAATCTTTTATAAAAGCAAATGTTATTTATGATAAATATGCTACTGAGGAAAAAGTAAAGAAAGAACTAGAAAAAGTGCCTAGTGTAATTATTACAATTTTAAAAGGTGAAAAAATAATTGAAAAAAACATTGTGATAAAAGAAGAAGATTATAAAAGATTAGAGCAGTATATAAAGCATAAAACTAAAAGGAATTCTATTGATGGTACTTTATTTTTAGGTTTTATTATATATATACTTGCAGTGTATGCTTTAGCATTTTTCCTTTTTTCTAAAGAAGTATTTGGAGAAAAAATAGAAAGTAAATATCTTTTACTTCTTTTATTGATGTGTACTTTGCTATACCTTGAGGTATTATTTTTATCTCGTGTAAGTTTTCTTTCAACTACTTTTGGTATGCTTCCTTTTTTACCATGTGTTCTTTTTTCTATGTTGCTGTATGTACTTAAATCTAAAAAGATGGGAATTTATGCTTCTTTATTGTTTGCACTTTCATGTTTATCTGCTTCAAACTTCAATATGCCATTATCTTTGTTTTCACTTTTTTCTAGTATAGGAGCTCTTTCTGTTATCAGGAATACAGGGCGTCGCATTGATTTGATAAAAACTGCTTCTATTCTTGCTTTTTTACAGCCTCTTATTGTTGTTACTTGTTTAATTCTTTTCCCAAATGCAACAGGTGGGGCATGGTTTTTAATCTTTGCTTCATCTCTTAATGGTTTTTTTAGTGGTGTTTTGTTGTTAGGTTTTTTACCACTATTGGAAGTAGTTTTGAATTGTCCTACCACTTTTCGTCTTATTGAGATTTCTGATTTAAACTCTCCATTAATGAAACAAATGTTAGTTACTGTTTCAGGCACCTATAGCCATTCTATGATGGTAGCAACTTTAGCAGAAAATGCTTGTCGTGCAATAGGAGCTGATGCTCTTTTGGCAAGAGTTGGTGCGTACTATCATGATATTGGTAAAATGCAGATGGGAGAGTATTTTATAGAAAATCAACATGATGGTCTTAATAAACATGATGGTTTGCCTCCGCGTCTTTCTGCTACAGTGTTGCGTGCTCATGTACAAAGAAGTATAGAAAAAGCAAAATCTTTAGGCTTACCAGAATCTGTTATAGATATAGTTGCAGAGCATCATGGAAATGGTCTTATCGCTTATTTTTATAATAAAGCAAAAGAAAATGTTGAAAGAGAAGAAAATTTAAATAAAAATTATGAAGCGTTTTGTATTGATGTAAAAAATATAATGGATAATGTACATGATGAGTGTGAATTTATAAAAAGATTGAAACAGAAATATCCATGCAATAAGCGTGTAAATATTGATCCTGTTGATTTTTCGTATCCTGGAAATAAACCTAAAACACGTGAATCTGCTGTTGTTATGCTTTCTGATATTACAGAAGCTGGATGCCGATCTTTGCAAAAGCATTCAGTGCCAGCTCTTACTAAATTTATAAATGCTATATTTAAATCTAAAATTGAAAGTGGTCAATTGGATGATTGTAAACTTACATTTTCAGATATTACTATTATTAAAAATACTTTTATAGACATATTGTCTGGTTATTATCATTCAAGAATAAAATACCCAAATCAAAAGGATGATGATGATATAAAAAAAGATTCTAATAATGTTAATGAAAAAAATGAAATATCAAATGGTAGTGAAAAATGATACCTCTAATAAAATGTGAAATATAATGTCAAATCTAGTTTTTGTCTCTTATGAAGATGGGGACCCTCCGTTATCATCTTTTATTGATGAAAAATCTCTTTTAAGTTTTGTAAATAATTTATTAACTCACTTACATTACTATGATTGGGAACTTTCAATCTTATTTTCAAGAGACCCCTTCATTCAAAATTTAAATAAAACATATAGAAATATAGATGCACCAACTGATGTTCTTTCTTTTGAAATGGGAGAATGTTATGAAGATGAAAATGGGAATAAGCACTATAATGCTGGTGATATTGTTATAAGTTTTGATAGTTTAAAAAATAATGTTAAAAATTTTTCAGTTTCTTTAAATGAAGAATTAAAACGTTTGATAATCCATGCAATTTTGCACTTATCAGGCATGGATCATAGTACCAATTTACAAGATGAACCTATGCTTTTATTACAAGAAAAAATATTAGAAATATTTTGTGATTTTAAAATTGTATTCTAAGGAATTAAAATGAAACTATTTGAAAGATTTAAGAAAAAAAAGATTGATCAACACATTCTGGAAAATATGAATGAAAAAAATCAAGGTATGGTGCAAGGTGTTGTAGAGTTGGCCGATACTACCGTAAGAGAGGTAATGATCCCACGTATTGATGTGGATTTCATTTCAATTAATACAAAGCATAAAGAACTTTTAGATAAGATTGTAGAGTCTGGTCATTCTCGCTTTCCTGTTTATGAAAAATCTATTGATAATGTTGTTGGCGTTGTGTATGTTAAAGATATGTTGCGTTTAATTTCTAAAGGTGTGGAAGTAAATTTACCAGAAATTATTAAAAAGCCCTTTTTTGTTCCTGAATCTAAGAGAATAGATAGTCTTTTAATGGAATTTAAAAAAAGACATATTCATATAGCTATTGCTATTGATGAATATGGGGGTATTTCTGGTATTGTATGTATGGAGGATATAATAGAAGAAATTGTGGGAGACATACAAGATGAATTTGATGATGAGAAAGAAGATATAACGAAATTAGGAGAAGACATGTGGCTTTGTGATTCTAGGGTAGATTTGGAAGATTTATCAAAAGCTATTGGAACTCAAATGCCAGTGGATGATTTTGAAACCTTGGGCGGTTTTATTTTTGATTTGTTTGGAAAGATACCTGTAAAGTTTGAAAAATCTACATGGCAAAATTATGATTTTATAGTTCATGATATGCAAGGTCATAAGGTAAATACCGTTAAGATTATAAAACACAAGAATAGTGAAAATCAAAATTAATAAAGGAATAATATATGATCAAAAAATATATATTTTTTGCAACTTTTTTTTGTGCAAGTTTTGTTGTAATGGCAACTACATCTGTTCAAGATTCATATGAAAAAGCATTTACTTTGCAAAATGAAGGGAAATATTATGATGCAATTGAAATATATCAAGCAACACTTAAAACCAATCCTTCTTATAATCTTGTTTTCCAACGCCTTGCAGAATGTTTTTATGAGTTGGATGAATATGATATGGCCTATGATTTTGTTATTAAAGCTTTATCTTATAAAAAAAATGATTTTGATCTTGAAGCCTTAAAAGGATTTATTTTAATTGGATTAAACAAAATAAATGATGCGAAAAATGTTTTTTCTAGTATTTTAAATTATCAGCCTAATTACATAAATGCTAAATTTGGTCTTGCAGAGATTGAAATTGTTGAAGGGCGTATAAGTGTAGCATCTAGTATCTATAAGGAAATTCTTCTAACACGTCCTGAGAATAAAAAGGCTCTTTTAGCATTGGCAATAATAGAGCATAGAGCTAATAATACAAAGATTGCAAATAAGTATATAAAAACAGCAATTAAATTTCATGGAAATGATGAAGTAACAGCTTATTTTGCTGCATATATCAATGCATTACAAGAGAAATATGAAATAGCAGAGGCATATTTAGATACTGCATTAAAAATTAATAAAGATTATGATGATGCTCTTTCTCTTCTTTCTTCTGTTTTATACGAGGGCGAAAGATATTTTGAAGTGATCAAAGTTGCAGAGAGACAACTTGCAAAAAATAAAAAAGCGGTTATTGCTTGGTATCTAAAAACTTTGGCACTTTTAAAACTTGGGAAAAAAGAAGATGCTTTGCAAAGTGCAAAAATAACACTTGCACTTCAACCAACAAATGAAATATATCGTATGCTTTTGGAAGAAATTGTTATTGATATTTTAGATTTTGAAGATAAATTTAGAAAAGAACTTGCAAAATATCACAGTACAAAGGCAGAAGCTTTTGATAATAAAAATGAAAGTGATAAAGCTTTTTTTGAATATAGACGTGCCTTAAAAATGTATCCATACGATGTAAAATCACGTGAAGCCTATGCCAAGTTATTACTTAGAAAAGGCTATATGCAACGTTATTTTGATGAATTACAATTTATTAAATCTATTGGGAAGAATTCAGTTGCTATAAATGATGCAATTGAGTCTTATGGGAAGATTTTACAAGGGTCATTAATAAAAAAATGGAATATTGATCCTCTTTATTTAGATAAAAATCATATTTCTGTAGCTTTGTTTTTTACTAAAGATGGTTCTTCTACTTTGTTGCCTGATACAGGACGTTTAGTTAAAAATGCAATTAGTGATGTTTTTTCATATAATAGGCGTTTTAAAATTGATATACATAATGAAATTCCTACAACCTATACAAATGCTTTTAAAATAGCTAGAGAAAAGGGAGATGCATATTTTGCTCTTATAAAGATTAATGAAGGAAAAAATGATTTAGCTCTTACTATGGAGCTTTATATTTCTCGTACAGGTACTTTGCTTAAAACTTTTAATGTGTATAGAAGTGATAATGATAGATATAGTCTTTCCATAAGAAGACTATATACCATGTTTTCTCAAACCATGCCTACTCTTGGCGTTATTTTGGAAAGATGGCAACATAATGTATTAGTAGATATTGGTAAAGATGATTTTATTGGAAACACACCAAAATTTGAAATAGTTGATAAAACCAAAGTTAAAATGAGTAAAGATGAACTTTCTATTCAATATGATGATGATGCAGTACTTGGTTATTTTGATATTACTAAAATAGAAGAAGATGTAAGTGAAGGAACAATAAGAGAAAGAGGTTTTTACGATAAAATAAATAAAGGTGATTATGTTGTTATGAAAAACACTCAAGAAAATGAAATTGATGAAGTATTGTTAAATCCAAAAGAAAATTCATATCTTTTATATTTAATTAAAAAAATTAAATAATTATTTTTTATTAGTAATTTTTTAAATATGAATCATTTACTCGAGACACTTAATGAAAAGCAAAAAGAGGCTGTTACTTCTGTAGAAGGAGCTTTGCTTATTATTGCAGGAGCAGGATCAGGGAAAACTCGTGTTATAACACATCGTATTGCATACATGCTACAAAAAGGTATATTACAAAGTAATATATTATCTCTTACTTTTACTAATAAGGCTGCAAAAGAGATGGATGAGCGAATTACAGATTTGCTTGGCAATAAATGTGTAAATTTAACAATAAGTACTTTTCATGCATTTGGAGTAAAAATATTAAGAGAGCATATTGATCTTTTAGGTTGGAGAGGCAATTTTAGTATATATGATGAAATAGATAAAAACGATCTTATAAAAGAATGTGCAAAAGACATTCATTTATCTGAAGATAATTTGGATATTTATAAAATAGGGAATCTTTTTTCAAATATAAAAATGGAAAGAAAGAAATGGCAAGATGATGAATTAATATATGAAAAGTTATATAAAGAATATCAAGAAAGATTGAAACTTTTTAATGCTGTGGATTTTGATGATCTTATAATACTCCCTATTAAACTTTTTAATGAGTACGAGAATGTTTTAAAAGAATACAAAAATAAATATAAGTACATTATGATTGATGAATTTCAAGACACGAGTATGCAACAGTATAATTTAATAAAAATGATTGCAGATAAGAATATTTGTGTTGTAGGAGATGATGATCAATCAATATATTCTTGGCGTGGAGCTAATTTTGAGAACATTCAAAGGTTTGAAAAAGATTTTCCTCATTTGGTAGAGATCAAATTAGAGCAAAATTATCGTTCTACAGGAACGATATTAGCTGCTGCAAATAAAGTTATATCTCACAATATTAATAGAAAAGAAAAAGCATTATGGTCATCCAAAGGTTCTGGACTTCCAATTGAATTTTATATGCCTGAAAATGAAATAGAAGAAGCTGATTTTATTGCTGAGATGATAGAAACTTATAAAAGAGATGAAGATTTAAAGTATTCTGATTTTGGAATTCTTATTAGAACAAATAGTCTTATCAGGAATATTGAAGAATCTTTATTAGAAAGTAACATTCCATATAGAATTACTGGAGGAATAAGTTTTTTTCAGCGAAAAGAAGTAAAAGATATAATAAGTTATCTTCGTGTAGTAACTAATCCAGATGATGATGTGAATTTATTAAGAATAATTAATACTCCCTCTCGTGGTATTGGTAAAATAACAATGAAAGCTATTTCTGATACTGCAACAGAAAAAAAATATTCGGTTTGGAAATCTATTTTATATCTAATAGGAAAAGATTCATTAAAACAGAGAGCAACAGAAGATTTAGAAGAATTTGTTGCTTTTATCAATAAACATAGAACGAAACTCTTAAAAGGCAAAGGGATTGTAAATAAAGTAAAGATTATGATAGATGAACTTAAATATATTGAATATTTAGAAAAAGAATTTCAAAAAAATGAAAAATTAGGTAAATTCAAAGTTCATAATATTGAAACTTTTTTGCAGAGCATTGAAAGATGGGAAATGAACCCATATAATGAAAAATCATCTATTTATGATTATCTTAATCGTATAACTCTTTTAACTCGTGATGATGACGAGAGCAGTGGAAAAGTGGCTTTGATGACAATTCATGCCGCTAAAGGGCTTGAATTTCCTATTGTATTTATTGCAGGGGTTGAAGAGGGATTATTACCGCATGAAAGAAGTATAGAAGAAAATGCAGAAAATATTGAAGAAGAAAGAAGACTTTTTTATGTTGCTGTTACAAGAGCTAGACAAAAGCTTTTTATTACTAGTTGTAAGACAAGACGCAAACTTGGAGGAAAGAAAGAGTGTAAACCTTCTATATTTATAGAAGAAATTCCAAAAGACTTAATTAGATATTATGTTGTTGATGAAAAAAGAGAAGAAGAAAGAATTGATGAGCTCATGTTAAAGTTAAAAAATAAATTTGAAATTAAAAACAAATAAAATTAATTTTGAAAGTTAATAATTATATGTAATACAAAAATATTATATATAGCATGGATGGCTGAAATTAAAACATATCCTAAAATAGCATGTTTTTTACTTATATATACATATATCCACCTTAGAAGTATTGAGGCAAGAAAAGCGAAAGCTACATTTAAATAACCCAAATATAGATGAGAAAGTGCAAATAATAAATGAGATATTAAAGGTGAAATACAAAATATATTACTTTTAGCGAAAACCTTTATATAAGAAAAAAAGAATTCAAACATTTTGGGCAGATATATTCTGTATATCAATTCTTCTAACATCGCAAAAAACACGATTTTACTAATAAAAAGAATATATCGTATAAATGTAGTTGGTAATTTAGGTACTTTAAAGCTACGTGTTACAAATATACCAGGTAAAACAAAAACAGAAGAAATAAACAAAAATAGAACAACATTAATAAATATCTTTCTTTGTTTATAACACAAAAAAACACCTTTCATTTATCTATAATGATGGTTTTATCAAATATAAATATTATTACATAAGTTCAAAAAAATATTCTATTTACTTTTAAAGTAAACATTTTTAAATCTTAACCTTTTCTACATTAAGCACTTTATACGATTTTTTTTCATCATTTACAGTATAATTAATAACGTCTCCTGCTTTTGAATGTAAAAGTCCATTTCCTAAAGGAGACATATAAGAAATGATACCATTATTTGGGTCTGATTCCCATGGACCCAAAATAGTATATTCTTCTTTTTTACCTGTATCTTCATTTTCTATACTAACTTTTGTACCAAAAAATGCACGATCACCTGAATATTTTGTGGGATCAAATACTTCTGCTCTTTCAATTTCATCTTGCAATTTCTTTGCTAAATTTTCTAATCTGGCTTGTTCTTCTTTTGCAGCTTTATACTCAGCATTTTCGCGTAAATCTCCTAAACTCATTGCATAAGAGAGATCTTTTGCATTTTGGGGCATTAATACATCAGTAGTTTCACGCAACTCCTTTTTCTTTGCAATTAGCATTTCTTCGGTTACTATTAGCCCTAATACTTGAGTAGTTTTTTCTTCTACATCTATAAATTTAAAATCTTTATATTTTTTTAAAATATTAGCACGCAAAGAAGCTTTTATAGTTGGCTCCAAATCTTTAATATCACTTATAAGTGTATATATTTTAGAAACCCTTTCTTCATCTTTTTCTAATATAAATCTTTCCAACATATTGTCTTTGCCAAATAAAATGCCATGAACTGCTTTATTTGTTTTTCTATTTTCTATTGTATTTTTTCTACTTGCGATCTCTCTATATGTAATATCTAATATATGAATTAAAATTATAACTAAATATTCTTCATCTAATTTAATTGCACTAAACCATTCTTCATTTCTAATATTTTTAAAACACCAAATGCAAGCATCTTTATACACTCTATAATTTGTATAGCACTCTAAAATTTTATCTTGAAGCATTTGCTCTTTTCCATCTTCTAACAAAAGAGTAATAATATCGTATGAAAGAACAGTAGGAAATAATTTTATAAATTCATTTTGCCAAGATGGAATTATATCATGTATTTTTTTAAGAAATAATTTTCTTAATTCTTTATCCTTAATTGAAAGATACATAGATGATAAATCTTCTATTTTTTCATATAGATTTATAAAACTAATATCATAATTTAATGGAATATTAGGAAATTCTTCTTTTAATTTATTTAATAAAAGATATGATGAAATAACATACTCATTTACCTGTGATGTGGATTTTAGAAAAGCAGTAAAATAATTTAACATTTCTATAAAATTTTCAGATGTAACATCTTGACATCTACTCATAATATCCACTCTTGTAAAAAAATTCTTTTTTGCTTTAAACTCATTTAATAATTTTTCTTCTACAGGAGTGGAGGTTGAACGCACAATATAGGAATCTAAAATATTAGGATGAATATCAAACATAGCATCCTCATTTAATATTTTCTTTGCTTTTGTGCTCCAACTAGTCCATTCGTTTGCTTTTAAAAGAGAAGGCACAAGTTCTGTTTTCATTTTTTTTATGTCACAGTTATTATCAAAACTTAAAATAAGGGTCTCTAGTGCCCATTTAATATCTTCCTTTATTCTTTTGGTAAGTTCTCCCTTATTTTTTTCTGTTGCTTTTAATACCCATATATGATTTTTAGGAAGGGTTTGAAGAGCAGAAATACCCATTTTCAAACTCATGGTGTGTCCTCTTTTTTTTGCAAAATCTATTGTTACTTCATCATTTGCAATTTTAGAAATACGTCCTACCCCCCAAGTATGATGATACACAAAATTCCCAACTTCAAAAGCAATATTTTTTTCAAAATCTGCTAATGCGTCAAACACAGGTCTATAGCTTTGGTTTAAAGTTGATAGATTTATGTAATGTTCAAGTTGACTATGATTTGCATATTGCCCTCGTAAACATAGCACTAACTCATCTCTAGCCCAACCATCTTTACTATCATGAGTTAAAATCAGTTTTATTATATCACATGCTACTTTCCAATCCTGTTTTTCTTTATAATAAGTATATAAATCTTGTAATAATGGAATAGTTTTACTTTCATCAATACTCGAAGCAATTTTTGTTTCAAGCTGATAGAAAAAATTAATATCTTCTGGAATTAAAGCAAGAAGACGACTCCATATTTCTTTTACTCCTGAAAAGTGCTTTTGAGCAACATATCTATATATTGCTTTTTTGTAATAAGCTATGGCAGAATCTACATCTGCTTGGCTTTCGTATCTTTCAGCTAAAAGTTTTGCAATATCTGCTTCTTCATAATCAACCTTTAAAATACGCTCCCATATTTCATACATTCTCTCATCATTATTTTCTCTATAATAAGATGCTAATGTTCTAAGAGGAAACCTAGCATTTGCATCTCCATACTCAAGAAATTTTAAACACAAATTTTCTACAATTTGCCATTTATGATTATCTATAAATATATTAATTAAAGTGATTTGATTAGAATCATCAAGCATTTTTTTTGAAAGTGATATTATACTTAGAGTATAAAGTGCAATAATACTCATTTTTGAGTGATGTAAATGTTCAGCACATATGTTATAAATATCGTCTAACTTATTTTCAAGCCTTGCATCTTCTATTATAGAATCAAGAGCTTCAAAATCTTTTATAGTATAATTTGTAATAGCAGCTCTGGTCCATTTTTCTTCGTTTAATAAATCATTAAGTTTTTTTTCAATCATTTACACACCTCCCATTCTTTTAATAATATCACTGTTTTATCTTATATACTGATTATATACATCTTCATTTAATAATTTTATTCTTAACAATATCTCATCAATTTTGGATTTGTTAGAGCCATCCTGTGAATAATAGTCTATAAGCCAAAAATATGAATTTATCAACTTTGGAACATCTAATCTTATATTCTTATTATTTTTATCCTTGATCATGTTTTCAAGAAGAAAAATATCTTGTTTAAGTTTTCCCAGCTCAATAGCTTTAAGTTGTCTTTTAACAGTAAAGAGCCTCCATAATACAGCATAAACAGGTAACCATACTAAAAGCTCAGCTCCAGAAAATCTCATATCTTTTAATTTATTTATAACAGAGCGTATTATATCAGATTCTAAAAAATCTTCTTCAATATTTTCTGGGTCTTTAAAAAAGGCTTCTCTAAAATACACTTTACTAAGACGCTCATCTCCGCACATTGCATAACTATCTGCGAGTTCTGCCAAAACTTTTGAATTTGAGCTTTCTAAAGTAGAAGCATATTGCAAAAATTCTATAGCTCTTTCATAGTTACCTAACACTTTATAGGAAAGTCCTATTTTTCTATACAATTCAGTTTTATTGGAAAAATCATTTATCCTTATAGCTTCAGTATAAAGATCAATAATCATTTTAAACATACACACTTTTAATGTATATATAACAAACTCAAACCTCTCATCATATTTTTTCATATAAGACAAAAAAAGCTTCCATTGAGAAAACAAATATTCCCCTCTTTCAAATAAAGAATGTTTCATAAACGAAATACTAAATTTTTCTTTCCAAAAGACTATTGCAGTATATGTGCATTTTACATCTTCATTTTCTAAATTATCTTCAAGAATATTAGCTATTAGTGAACAAGCACTATTAAGATCCCCCTCTTTAAGCCTATCAAACACAGGTTTTAATATGTTTTGAATCCCTTTATGTGTTGGCATAATTCTCATAATTATACTAAAAATAGGTGTTTAGTCAATTAAAACAAGACAAAATAGTCTCTTAATATATGCTATAATTTATGATTTTATACTCTTTGGTTCCTTCATTCTTTAATTGCTTTTCTTATCATTATCTTCCCATTTTTAAAATATATTAAGGAGTCCCCACTAAAAGAACCTATATAAAGATTTTCTTGAAAATATACATATTGTTCTAAATCATCTTCTTCTCTGTTTTTTACTGCAAAAAACTTCAAAATATTAAAGTCATCTATAATTTCTAGAGCTCCCAAGTTTAGAAATGGACCTGCTATTTTTTTTCCATTGATATATATATATCTACCATCTGCTTCAATAATTATAAATGCTAAAATTGAACCGTCTTTAGAGCATATCATATTTTCAATAATAAAGAAAGGTCCTAGAGGCTTTTCATTACCTAAAAACACAAAACTTTTATTTTCAGCAAGAAAATTATTGCCTTCATTTGTAGAATAAAAAATAGTATTTATATCTTCAGAAAACACCAAATGAAACACCTCATAACAAGAAATAGGCACATCTATATCCTTAATATATTTATATTCAGGATCATCTAAATGAGTGTGCCCTATAGTCCATTTATTATTTTCTTTTACAGCATAATATATAGTTTTACAATCTTTTGAAAATGAAATTTCAAAGCCAATTTTTTCAAATGGTCCTAAAATCATTTGTTTATTAACATAAATATAGCTTCCGTTTTCATCTTTTACCGAATAAATAACATCTTTTTCATCGGGAAAAAATTGGATAAAATCAATGAATTTAAAAGCTTTAGACATTTTTTCACCGTCTACATAAAGAGAAGAGTCCTTGCCTTTTTGTACTACACATGCAAACTTTCTTAATTTTTTGGATATACGCATTTGAAAACCTATATTATCAAAAGGTCCTATTACTTTTCCATTAAGAAAGCCCATAAACCATTCTTTTTGTTTTTTCATACAATACACAGCTTTTGTTCTATCTTTATCTAGGCTTGTAAAAAAGGTTAGTTTTTCAAATGTTTTATTTTGTGCTTTACCCTCTATATAAAAATCCCATTTATTTTCTTTGTTTGCAAAAAAATATAATGTATCATTATCAAAAAACATCAATTCAGAAACATAATCAAATGGACCATACTTTTTTTGATTTTCAATATAAACATAAGAAACATTATCTTTTGTTCCAACATAAGCATATTTTGCACTTTTTTCAGCAAAAATAATTCCTTCAATATAATCAAAAGGACCTGCTATTTTTTTATTATTCAAATAAAGATAATATCTACTATCAATTTCTACTTTAAAAATAGCTTGTTTTTCATCATTGGATAGTGTAAGAGATTCAACATTATCAATAGGTCCTAAATATTCATTATTATACAAAATATATCTTGAATCTGGAGAATATTCTGTTTTTCCTTTATCATAAATAAAGGCTACAGGTATTGAATCTTTTAAAATATCTACATAGTAGAGTTTAGAACATTCTACGCTAGCAATTTCTTTTTCTTTTGAAAAAATCTTTTTGCTCATAATAGCTCCAGTTTAACACTCATAACAACTTAAAGATTTGGGATATTAAATGATAAAACAAATTTCCAATCGGCACCTTTTCCATTTCCCCAATAGGGCTTTCCATTATTAGACCTAAACGTGTTTGCAAACATAAGCCTTAAAGGAAATTGTGGTAATGTAAAGCGTATGCCAGGACCAAAACTAAAAAAATAGTCATTAATTGAAAGCGATGAAAGAGATTTTAAATCTTGCTTTGTTGCAATAGCTTCAAAAAAGAAATCAAAAGAAATAATTCCTGGTGCTAGTGGCATTCTAAATTCAACCCAGTTACTCTGCATTACATCTCCTTGACCATTTGTTCCTGCATTATACCACCCACGACCATTAAACATACCATCTATAGTAAGTTTATTAAGTCTACTTATATTTTTTTCAGTGATTGGAATTTGGAAAGAAAAGCCTGAATAAAACGCTAATACAAACTTTAAGTGCCAACTTTCTGATACAGGATAATCTAAAAGAGTGAAATAAAGCTCACCCTTTGTTTCAGACCTAAAAAAATACTCACTTTCAATTTTCGGGAAAAGACCAAAAAATGAGAATTGTTGGCTTAAAAACCATCCTTTTGAAGGATCATAGACAAAGTCTCTATTATCAAGTGAAAAACGTGTCCATAAATTATTACTAAACTTCCATTTTTCTCTTTGTTGTCTTATAGCTTCATCAAATGGACGGTAAAGTGTGTCATCATAAAAGTTTTTTACCAAATTAAAATTTATACCATTTCGCCAAGTAAGTGTTGCAAAAAGAGGATACCATCTATAGCTAGCATTTATACCAAAACCAAATTCTGCTCTATGGTAGCGCATTTTATATGCTTCTGCCAAAGAAGAATCTGCTTTATAATCTTCAATAGTTTGGTACGGATCAGGCACTCCAAAGGGGGGCAACACGTCTTGAAAAGAAACTTCATTTTTGTGTGTTGCAGAAAGTTCAAAACCCACTCCTAAAGGAATACCCATAAACCAGTTTTCTGTGTAACCTAATGTTGCACTTTGTTTATCAGGACCTGCTGTAATATTAGCAGAAAGCTCACTGCCTAAACCTAATAAATTTCGCTCTTCCCATTGCAAAAACACAGATAAAGGGAAAGTATTTGCATCTGCAATTCCAGAAAAAGTAATACCAAATTGAATATTTGCAGTTGAGGTTTCTTCCACATTTAAAATAACATCTAAAAGCCCTTCTTCAGAACCAGGCTTTACATCTGGAACAATAGAAGAAAAATAACGCAAATTATAAATATTTCTTAAACTATTAAAAAATCTCTTTTTAGAAAAAACGTCTCCACTAGTAAAAAGAAGCTCACGTAAAATTACATAATCTTTTGTTTTTGTATTTCCTCTTATAATAATATTTTCCACATGACTTCTTTTGCTCTCGCGTATTTTCACCTCATATCTAATAGTCCTATTAGCATCATCTATAAAGTCTTTTTTTGTTATTTGTGTTGCAGAATAGCCATTTTCAAAATATAAATCTGCTATTGCATTATATCCTGTTTCAAACCTTTTTAGATTAAAAACGTCTCCTTTTTGCATTTTTATTTTTGATTCTAATTCATCCTTAGAAAATATTCTATTTCCTTCAAATGCTACTCCGTCATATGTATATTGTTCGCCTTCATAGATAACATATGTTAATATAAGTTTTTGTTTTATTTCATCTGATTCAGGGTCTATTTCTTTTTTCATGTTTTCTATATGTGCATTGATATAACCTTTTTCACCATAATGAACTTTTAAAAGTTCTTTGTCACTTTCTAGCAAAGATTCTTTGAACTCGCCCTTTTTTATAATACCTGCTTCTTTTGTCGCTAAAACTTTTTTTAAGACTTTATCTGATACCTTTTCATTTCCTTCAAAAAATATTTTAGAAACAACAGTTTGCATGCCTTCATTTATTATATATTCAATAGACACACTATTTTCTTCACTATCTTCTTTCTTCTTATAAGTGATATTAATAAGGTTATAGCCTTTTTCTAAATAATAGGATTTTATTGCTAAAAGATCAGATTGTAATTTATCTTCATTATATATACTGTCTTTTTTTAACATACACTTTTCTAAAAGTTTGCTAGAGCGTACATTAATATTTCCATTAAATATAATACTTTTAACAAATGGCTTTTCTAAAAATGCAAATTCTAATTTTACATATAAAAAGTTTGGGTCTGCAGGAACTGCTTGAGGCTTTATATCTAAAAAATAATCTAGTTCATAAAGAGTTCCCAACATTTCAGCATATAATTCATCAGAAAATCTTTTTCCTTTATATTTAGAAAAAAGGGTATGCAAATCTGAAGCTTGCACTGCATGCAAACCTTTAAACTTAAAAGCCACAATTTCCTTGTTTCTATACCAATCATCATTTTCTTGAGAAAATAGTGAAAGACTGAATATACTAATAAAAAATATAAGAATTAAATTCTTTTTTAACATTAAAGTCTCCTAATGAAAAGCATTTTAATATGAAAACTTCCAAGAAAATGTCAGTTTAGTATCTGAGACAAAAAGAGTATCAGATCTTGTAGGTGCTATAGAACCACGCAACAAAAAAAATGGAGTTGCCATTTCAATACCAAGTTCTGGCATAAAAAGAAGATTTCCATAAACTGGCTTTCTTGCAACATTGCCTTTTGTTAGTAAGGGGTCATAATAATTTAAGTGTAACAAGGCATCCATATAAAGATTTGAGCCAAAATACTTACCTATGTAAACACTTGTATTGTCAAAATAGTTACCTACGGTGAGTGGAGTGTCAGTGTTTGACTTAAAAAGATTCCCAAACACTGCATTTTGAATCAAAAGGGTTCTCATGGAAAAAGAGTCTACATGCAAAAAGTCCCGAATTTTACTTTCTGTCTTTTTTAATACTCCAATTTGTGTTACTAAATCTGTTGCAGTTGTTAGTGCTGTTTGTAAAAAGTTTTCTTTAGACACATTTCCAATGAATACTTGACCTAACATTTGCATAATTGCATTTTCTGAGCGTGGTGGATATGTTTCTAGCTTTGGATTAAAATTTTCTAACGTTTGGTCTTTTGCTGTTAGGATAATCTTAATAGGCTCTCCACCTTCATCTTTATCTCTAATCTCTGCTCTAAGAGAGACTACAGGCTCAAAACCTTGTGGTTTTGCTACGAAGTTAATATTTCCTTCTTTTATGTAAAAACTCCGTTTCACATAAAAAACTTCACCACTTCTTATTGTAGAAGAACCTTTCATATCAAAATATCCAATGGAAGAATCAACTGTAAGTTTAATTGGCTTTTCAGAAGGTACTAATGCCCTCAATATTGGGATTTCATTATTAGGCCATCTATATTCTGCCTTTTTCCCTAAATATACATCTAGGTTCATTCTAAATGTCATTCCAGTTTTGCCTTTAGAAGCATCTCCAATTTTATGAAGATCGTTAAAAGGAATTGAAAAAAAACCATTATCAAATTTTACTTTTCCTTCTAAATAAAAATCTCCTGGTGTTATTGTCATAGTAATGTCGCCACCTGCGTAACCTTCACTATGATAAGCTATGTTTTTTGTCTTCATAATTCCCATGTCATTTTTTAATGTACCACACTTAACTATAGTTTCAGAAGGAATCCATCCTGAAAACTCAGATGTAACGCTAGCATATAATCTTGCATGGGGACCTTTTACTATCGTATAGGGAACAGTTAATACATTTCCCTTTAAATTTATGTCAATATCAGTAGGTCCATATATTTCAGGAGCATAGAAAGGAGATGTTGCACAAACAGAAAACGCTTTTAAGGTAGAATAAAATTCAGGCTCTTTCTTAGTCCCCAATATTTTAATATCACCTGCTATATTACCACTTGTAAAAATCACCTTATCCACAAATGGAGTTAAGTTCCATACTAAAGGCATATCAATATTAAGTCCTAAACAATTTAAATCTATTGCTTCATTAGTAACTTTTCCATCAATATTGCATCTAACAGGAAGGTTTTCATCCATATGTAGTGAAACTGTGCCATCATCAAGATAAACGCCATAAACTTCGTCATTGTTTCCAAAAGACATTGCAATAACACCAGGCTCTTTTACTAAAACTGCTTTAAGGCTATCTATAGAAAACTTATTTCCATATTCCACATCTAAAAATTTTGCTTCAATGTTAAAGTTTGAAGTTAATCTAGATAAAGATTTAAAAATACTATCTTTTCCTATTTCGCTTTTATTACCTCCAGAATATGTAAGCTCTACTTTACTCTTTGCATTGTCTAGCCCTAATTTTCCATTGTAATCTAACACTAAATATCCTTCTGCTATAAATGGTTCTAGCTTTGCTTCTATATCTTTTATTTTATGCTCCCCCCAAGAAAGTTCGCAAGTTTCAATTCTTATTGTTTTATCATCTGCAGAAAAAGAGCCTTTTATGTTTAAATCCTTTCCACTTTGTGAAAAATTAAATGTGTTAAGCTCTAACTTAACAAAAAAGTTATCTATTGAGCCTAAGAAAATAATATCTGCTGAAACTTTATTCCTAATCGTTTGGCTTCTAAAAAGTCTCATAAGAGCCATATCTTTTAATTGTGCTGTGCCATCAACATAAAATTTATCAGAAAGTGTGAAGTTAGCATTGCTTTCAAAAAGTTCTTGAGTAGTTTCATTTTGTAAGCTTGATGTTACTATAATTTTCACTTCGTCTTGTTTTGAATAATCAAATTGAGTATTTAATTTACCCATAAGGGGAAGTTCATTTGTTATAAGTTTAATGTCATTAAATTCAATTTTGTATTTATTAAGAGCGTCGTTTATTTAAAGATTTTATTTTGCTTTTTATTTATTTTTTTTATGCGTATTATTTAGTTTTAAAAGATTACAATCAAAGCTCCATTTTTTTAAACTACTAATTTCAAAATTAGCATCTATACTAAACAAAGCATCAACTACAGGAAGAGGTAATTCATTCACAACTAAAGCTCCAGAAAGTAAATCATCCTTTAAGAACATGTTTAGTGTAATTCCATAGTCTCCATATATTGACAAGTTTTTATCAATATAAATTGCGGAAATATTATATGCAATAGAGTTAATAGAAAGGAAAATATCCAAACTAGCTCCTTCTTTTTCAAAATATGCTTGCACCCTTCCTGTAAGGTCTACTTTATTTGCAACAACGTTTATTTTTTCCACAAAAAGAGAAGAATTGTTTCCATTTAATTGAAAGGTTGTGTAAAGAGAGTCTTTTTTAGTAGATGCTAAAATTGCTTGCACTAGATTATAAGAGTAGTTTTTAAAATCTGTAGAAATATAAGCTTCTGTAGTTATATGAATATCTTCTAGTAAATTAAGTGTTTTTTCGTTTATGCCTCTAGCTTTAGGAACTACCATTTTTACAATAGAGGCAATAGTTTTAGCTTTAACTGAGTCAAGCGTTGTATGAAGGCTTAAAAATTTAGAGGCAAAAAGAGAAAGAGAGCCATCAAATGAATAGTCGCCTTCATCATCTTGAAATTGCAATAAAAAGTTATATTTTCTATCTCTTGGAAAAACCCTACATTTTAGTGTTTTAATTACTTCATTCCCTATTATTGTGTGGGGGGCATCTATTTTATATGAATATTTATTTCCATTAAACAAAATATTAGACTTTAACACATCATTTGTTGGCAAAGTAAAGCGAGCTATATTTAATGCTCCTTTTGTATCTTTTGTGTTAAGGTTATATTTTCCATTTAGCAAAACTTCTAATCTATTTTCAATTATTTTTAGCGAATTTATATTTAATTCTCCATTTTTCCCATCAGCTATTGCATTAAATTTAAGTTTTCCAAAATTATAATTTTTTATTCTAAAGCTAGGAAGGTTTATATTTAACTTTGTATCAAAACTCCATCTTTCTTTATTATTAAAGAAAAAACTTGTATCTGTAGAAATTGTTGCAAGCTTAAATTGTGCATATTCTTTTTTTGAATTATAAAAAGTGAAAATAGAAAGCGGGGCAAAGTCATTGCATTTTATCTTTCCATTTAGCTCTTTTTTATTTATATCCCATGTTAGCAAAAAATTGTTTTTTATGTTTCTTTTTAAATTACTAACCTTTAAGATATCATTATCATAATGTGCAAAAATAGACAATGTTTCAGTTTTTCCAATTCTTGAATGATTAGCACTTAATTGTGTTCTGCAATAAGCACTAGAAAGGTCTTTTTCAAACTCTCCATCTCCATCAATTGTAAGGCTTATGTTTTGTAGAATATCATTTAAAGATGAAGTATTATATGTTTGATATGAAGATGTAGCAGAAAGGGAGAAGTAACAGTTTTTTTCTTTTATTTTGACATTTCCTTCGCTTATTGTTGCATTAAAAGCCTTGCCTTCTCCTTTTTCATTTTCATCTTTTATTGTGAAAGAAACATTATCAAAAAGTATTTCTAATGGTTTTAGGTTTGAAAAGAATACTTTAAATTTATTTGTTTTCACCTCTTTTATATTTGTTTTGCTATCTTTTTCATTTTTTTTTACTATGTGTTTAACTTTTTCTATTAATAAAGCATTTTTGTTTTTGTCTAATTTTAAATATGCATCAGAGATTTTAATGTATTTAATTATATCTTCATAATTTCTAAAAATTAAACTTAGTATATTATATTCAACTTTTAGCTCTTTAATGTTTCCAATTTTTTCTTTAGTTAAATAGTCTTTTATTGATACATCTTTTATTAAAATATGTTTAAAGATGGAAGGAGATATAGAGGAATAATTAAACTCTATACCTGTTTTTTCTCCTATCATATTTATTATAAATATCTTTTTTTCTTCAATTAGTTTTTGCATGAATATAGAAAGAGGATTAAATATAATTAGAGAAAAAGCTAACGTTAACAAAAACGATGATATTTCTATTATTCGTTTTTTTCTATTTGAGAGCATGGGAAGGTGAGTGTATCATAAAAATAGATAAGATAATAGATGAAATCTTAAAGACAATAATTTGTGTGTTTTTTTGATATTAGGATGTATGTAAATCATAAAAGAAATTTGATAGAATGTAAGTTTGATTAAATTATGAAAATAATTTTTATTAACGTGTACACTTTTACCTTTTTCTTCCCTCTTTTTAAAGGGTGTTGCCTCTTTTTTATGGAAGATTCTCACCTCTTTTACAAAGCATATTGCCTTTTCTTTTATTGCTACCTTTCCTTAAATCTCTTCCTAAAAGTAACGCCTATTTTAAAACTTAAGCACTTTCTCCCAAATTCTAGCTAGAGTTTGGGCAAAAACTAGCTAGAGTTTAAATAAAATCTAGCTAGAATAGGACCCCATTCATTACTATAACACACTCCCCATCATTACAATAAATGCACCTCAAGGTATGTAACACTATGCCTTTTGTTCTAGCTAAAAAAGGGATTGCATTCTAGCTAGAACCTATGCTGTGTAATAACTAGAGAAAGGAGCCAATCATTTAAGTAACAATAGATGACGTCTAGCCACATTAGACCATGCCGATTAGATAGAGGGAGTCCTCCGTCTAGCTAGCGGGAGGGCACCCATTAGCTAAAAGGAGACGTCCTTTTAGCTAGAAGGACGCATAGTTCCATACTATTATATTTTAAGCATGCATAAATAACATTTTTTAAATAGGTGTTTTGCCTTAAATAAAATTGCCTAAAAGCTAACATTATTAAATTCCAAAATTAGTTATCTTAAATTAAAGATGATAGATTAAAGGGAGGCACTTTTAAAAGATCAGCATAAAAAAAACGGTTTTAAGACACATGGAGATTAAAAAGGAAATAATTATAATATTAAAATAAAGTACAATAAATTAAGAAAAAGTATACATCTTTTAAATGCTAAACTTGAAGTCGTTTAGGATTTATGATAGCATTATAGTTACTACCTATTAAAAATAGTCTTTAAATACATGTCTTTTTAAGGAGAATTATATGAGTAAATTAGGTCATGTTACCTCCAGATACAATGTAAATAAGCACAATAAACGTTTTTCTATTAAAATCAAACTACTTCTTATCTTTGGTGCTTTAATCATAGTTACTGTATCTGCATTAGGGGCTCTTGCTGTTTTAATATCACGAAAAGCTATAATAGAAAAGGTAGAAGAGCATATTAAAGAAAAGGCTTATGATAGTGCAAAATTAATAGATGCAAGAATTATAGCGTTTTGGCAGTTTTTAGAAGGTGTTGCAAGTGCACCAATATTGCAAAATGAAGACTCTTCGTTTACAGAAAAAGCTAAATATCTTTCTGGAAAAGTTTCATTCAATGAACATATAGTTGCAATGGGAATAATAGACAAAAATGGTAAGTTATATATTAAAGGCACAGCTTTGCAAAATGTTAACGACAGGGCTTGGTTTCAAGAAACATTGAGAGGAAAAAATACATTTTCAGAGCCTAATTTTTCTAAGTTAGATGGTAATTTTGTCTCTCATATTTCGGTGCCCATTTATGGAGATGGAAAGAATATAAAAGCTGTTTTAACTTGTACAGTAGATGGAATGTATCTTTCTAGTTTAATTAAAGATATTTTGTTTGCTGTTACAGGAGAATGTTACATTTTAGATTCAAATGGTTTTACTATAGCATATAAAGATGAAGAGGTAGTTAAGGGTAGACTTAATTCAATTGAACTTTCAAAAACAGATGATACAGTGAAAGAGATGGCAGAATCTGAAAGAGCAATTCTTAATTCAACTGCAAAAGATGTGTTTTTTATAAACTACGAAGATGATTATTTTCTTGCCTCTTCTGCAAAGATTAAAACTACAAATTGGCACGTTATTGTAAATGCTCCACTTAAAGAATTTATGATGGTTACACAAACTATGCAATATTTTATGCTTGGCATGGGACTTATGATTTTGATTGTAGCATTAGTTATCTTATATCTTGTAGCTCGTGGAATAGTAAAACCCATTAAAACAACAGTTGACGCATTGCAAGGAATAGCCCAAGGAGATGGAGACTTAACTGTTCGCCTTCCTATTACTGGAAACGATGAAGTTACAGACCTTTCTCTATACTTTAACCAAACTATTGAAAAAATAG
>CAUUIE010000002.1:0-41148 GCA_963545065.1 uncultured Treponema sp. | reverse complement strand
AGAGGCTACGAAAAGATTAAAACCAAAGACGTTAATAAAAAGCATTTTAACTTGATGAATTAAACACTTTTTAATAAGTTTTTGCTATATAAAAAAGTTTCTTCCATATAAATTATGAATAATTATAAAGACGTAAAAGGGGATGCAAGGCATAAAGTGAAAAAAGGGGGCTTTATTAAATGTAAAAATGATGCGTAAGTTATTAATTCATTTTAAGAAAGATGGTATAATCACTTTTTAAGATTATTTTATAAAAAACTATTAAGAGGTGAATTTATGGATGCATTTAATGGCGTAGCAGATACTATGTTAATCCCTATGGCAGCAAGAATTTATGTTTCAAAACGGTTCCCTGAATATTTTTATGATGAAGTAGCTTTATCGCTAGAAGAAAAAATATCTAAAGAAGTGCTTTCTAAGATTTGGCAGTCTTCTTCTGAATATGCTATGCTAGCTTCAGTTTCTAGATATTATAATTTTGACGAGATAATAGCAAATTTCATTTCAAAACACGAAAAATGTAATATTATCAATCTAGGTGCCGGCTTAGAAACAGTGGCTTTTAGAATGCCTAAGGGGCAAGTAATTTTTTATGAAATAGATCTACCAGAAGTAATTGAAAAACGAAAAAACATTTTAGGCGTTAAAGAAAACGAACATCTTATAGGCATGGACTTTTTTACGCTACAATGGATGGAAAAGCTTGATAAGTCTCTTCCATCTTTGTTTATTGTCTCTGGCGTTTTTCAATATTTTCATGAAGAAAAGATTATTCAATTCTTATCTAACCTTAAAAAAGAGTTTTCTAATGCCGAGCTTATTTTTGACGCCACAAATGAAGTAGGGCTAAAATATGCAAATAAATATGTAAAAAAAACAGGCAATGCCCAAGCTGAAATGTATTTTTATGTAAACGATGGTTCTGCCTTTGCTAAAAAATGCAACATGACTCTTATAGAACAACGTTCGTTTTATAAAACAGCTAGAAAAATGCTAAAGCGAAAATTAAAATTTTTTACACGTATTGCTATGAAAGTGTGTGATGACGGTGGAAGAACTATTATTTTGCACTTAAAGCTATAACTAGCCAATAATTTAGCTTAAAATCATTGACTAATGCACTATCATTGAAATATTAAGTGTTTTAAATTATAGTTTTTGTCGTTTTAAATGAGCGTTTATTATATGGGGGTCTTTTATGAAAAAAACACTAAGTGTTTTTAGCTTTGTAGCTCTTTCTTTCTTATTAATCAATTGTGTAACCACTAATAAGGTTGTTACAGTTAAAGGAAATGGGAAAGTGCAAAAAAAAACGTTTTCTTTAAATAATTTTGATAGCATTAATTTAGGTGGGGAGTGGAAAATAGACATTAAACAAGACTCTGCTTTTTTAGTTGAAGTGGAAGCAGATGAAAACTTATTTGATCATTTTGATATAAATATTTTGGGTAACACTCTAAATATAAAAATAAAAAAGGGAAGTGCTGTGTCAAGCAAAAAATGTGTGCTTTACATTACAATGCCTTTTTTAAAAAGCTTAAAAAGCGACGGTGCAATTAAAGGGAAGATTAAAGATTTTAACAAGACTGATGGAAAAATGATGCTAGCTTCTTCTGGCTCGGCTGATATTGAAGGTGAAAACCTTAATTTAAAAGACTTAGACATTACTATCTCTGGTTCAGGCACTATTACACCAAAAGGAAAAGGGGCAAACATGAAATTGAATATTTCAGGTTCGGCAAATATAAAAGCAAAGGAATTTGAAACAGAAAACGCAGAGATTGATTTATCTGGAACGGGGGATGCACAAGTGTGGGTAAAGGGGAACTTAAAAGTGAATCTTTCAGGCACTGGTTTAGTTCGTTATAAAGGCTCCCCTAATGTAGAAAAAAACATTTCTGGCACAGGTAGTGTGGAAGCATTTTAGTTTTTTTTATAATAAGTGAGGGATATATGCAAATAGTAACAATTATTTTTGCTATTATAGGTGTGATAGCACTTTTTTGTTTTTCATGCTTTTTATACATATATAGCAAAAACATAGTTAGGGGGAATGGAAACATGCAAACAAAAAGTTTTTCTTTAAATAATTTTGATAGCATTGATTTTGGTGGCACATGGAAAGTGGATATTAAACAAGGTTCTGACTTTTTAGTTGAAGTGGAAGCAGATGAAAACTTATTTGAATATTTTGATGTGTATGTTTCAGGAAACACGCTTAACATAAGAACAAAACGCAAAAATATATCAAGTACAAAATGCGTAGCTCACGTAACAATGCCTTTGTTAAAACGTTTGGAAGGCGGGGGTGTTACTAAAGGAAGTATTAAAGATTTTAATATGCCTTATGATAAGATGGTGTTAGCTTTAAGTGGGGCAAGTAACATTGAAGCAGAAAATATTAGTCTAAAAGATTTAGAGGTAAGCATTTGTGGTGCTGGAAACGTTAAAGTGCAAGGAAAAGGGACAAACATGCAACTTGAAGTTTCGGGGGCAGGAAAGGTAATGGCAAGAGATTTTGAAACAGAAAATGCAGAGCTTAATTCTTCTGGAACTAGTCATTTAGAAGTGTGGGCAAAGGAGAGTTTAAGAGTGAATATTTCAGGTGCTTCTTCAGTTCGTTATAAAGGCTCGCCTAATATAAGTAAAGTTATTTCTGGTGCGTCTAGCCTTAAGCCATTTTAGTAATGCATCTATTAAAATGTATTACTAAAATGAATGTTAGTAAGTAAGCCTATTTTAATATTTTTTATGAACTCAAAAAGTATGAATGTACATGGTTTTTGGCAGACGGTATTAAAGCAAGATGCTAAAAAATTACGCACTTATTTTTGTGATGAAGCATATATTAACTGGCATTGTACTAATGAACATTTTACTTTAGAAGAATATATAAAAGTAAACTGTGAATATCCTGGTATATGGGATGGTAAAATTGAAAGAATAGAACAAATTGACGATTTAATAATTACTGTAGTTAATGTATATAATGTTGATAAAACAAGCTTTTTTCATGTTGTGTCATTTATAAAAACTAAAAATGATAAAATTATTTCTTTAGATGAATATTGGGCAGATGATGAAGAGCCTCCAAAATGGAGGTTAGAGAAAAAGCTAGGTAATGCAATATCTTATTAGCTATATTAAAATAAAAATGAGGTAGGTATTATGTCAAGACCAACTAGTAAGGAAGATTTAATAATTCTTGCAAAAAAGAATTGGGAAAACTTAAATTTGATTATTCAAGATTTAAGTACTAAAGAGTTAGATATGCCTTTTGACTTTTCTAAAGATGTAAAAAAAAGAGAGGCACATTGGCAAAGAGATAAAAATCTTCGGGATGTTTTAATTCATCTTTATGAATGGCATTGTCTTATTATCAATTGGGTAACGTGTAACAAAAAAGGTGATAATGTTCCTTTCCTTCCAAAACCTTATAACTGGAAAACTTATGGTGCTATGAATGTTGAGTTTTGGAAAAAACATCAAAATACTTCATTAAAGAATGCTATTGGTTTACTGAATGAATCACATGAGAAAGTTTTAAATTTAATAGAAGAATTCACTAATAAAGAGCTTTTTTCTAAAAATATATACGATTGGGTAGGTGGGAGCACCTTAGGCTCATATTTTGTAAGTACTACTTCTAGCCATTATGATTGGGCTATAAAAAAATTAAAAGCTCATAAAAAAAATGTAATGCAATAAATAATTATAATTATTATTTTCTAGTTGACTTTTATTAATGCTGTGAGTAATCTTAACTCTAATAGAAAACAAACTTAAAGAGATAAGGTGCTCTTATATTTTGAGCCCTTAAGTTTTTATGTTTTTTTAGATTTGGAGGATGATAGGGAATGAGTAAGATTTCACAAAGATTAGCAAAGCATGTAGCAGATTTTGGTGTTATGTATGTTAAAATACATAATTATCATTGGCATGTTTCAGGTTTGCAGTTTAAAACAGCACATGAAATGACAGAAAGTTATTATGAAGAGGTTACAGAGGCTTTTGATAAAATTGCAGAAAGACTAATACAATTAGGTGAAAAATCTCCTGCAACGCTAAAAGATTATTTAGCTATTACAGGCATAAAAGAAGAGACAAAAAACTCTTTTACTATGGTAGAGGTGGCATCTTCCTTAAAAGCAGATTTTGAATATATTTTAAAGGAACTACACGAAACACAAAAAATAGCATCAGATGAAGGGGATTGCACAACAGACGGCATTACCGCTGAAATAATTGAAAGTTTTGAAAAACATGTTTGGATGCTTTCTGCTATTTTAAAATAATAGTGAAAAAATCGCTTATGTCCCCTTTGAACATATTTAAGCTTTTTGTTTTAAGGGGGGGATAAGGCGTTTTGAAATCCATATTTAATTTACCACACGATTATGGCACAATAAAAGAAAACCTATTTTCAAATAAAAATATTAATAGCTTAAACGTTAAAGATGCACAAGTATATTCTAAAGATTTTTCTAAAAAGAGCTTTACAGCATGTTTTTTTTCACAAATAGAATTTATTAATTGTAACTTTAATTTCACCACGTTTAGAACATCCTTTTTTGAGTTTTGCACATTTAAAAACACAACATTTAAAGATTCCAATTTACAATTTTCTTCATTTGCAGGCTCTAGTTTTGAATGTGTAAGCTTTAAAGGTTCTGATTTAATTAATCTTAATTTTATTGGTGCAAGAATTAAACAAGCAGATTTTAGTGATTGCGATCTTTCACAATCACAGTTCCTTTCTGGAATATTAAAATATTGTAATTTTAAGAACTGCAACTTATCTGAAACAATCTTTATAAATAGTATAGTTAAAAAGCTTTCTTTTAAACAATCTAACAAGCGTTATGCAGTTTTTAATAAGGTAAATTAACTTATGAAAGTGTATTTTTATTATGGCAAAGATGCAATAAACACATATTTTCTTGTTAATGAAAAAGAAAAAGAGGGAATAATAATTGATCCTGCTATAATAAATGAGCATATTATAAAAAAAATAGAAGAAGAAAAAATAAAATTGAAAAGTGCTTTTTTAACTAATTCAAATATAAACATAGTTAATGAAAGTCTTGAAGCTTTTTTAAAAATATACACATTTAAAACATATTCTCCTTGTTCTATGTTAGAAAAAATAGCCTTAGATGATATGAAAATATTTAATGTTTCCAATTTAAAAGAATCTAAAATATTAAAAGCAGGTTCATTTAAAATTAATGTCTTTTTTCTTAAGCCTTATTATAATTATGTTTGCATGTATAAAATTGAAAATGCACTTTTTATAGGCTCGCCTCTTTTAGAGTTTTTTTTACCACAAAAAGACTTATCGTTTACAGAGAAAATAGAGCAAAAAAGAATTAGCAATTTGTTGCAAGGTTTTGATGAGAAAACAATTATATTTCCACTTTCTGGACCTCCCACAACTGTAAAAACAATTAAGTTTTATGGTGCAAATAATAATCTCTAAATTCTTTCATTTAAGCCTTTTAAAGGGGAAATGTTTTAATAAAGTAAAAATTTATTACATAAGACTTTTTGTAAATAATTATGGTAAAATGAAAAAAGTTTAAAAAGTAATTTTTATGGAGGTAATATGAGACGCATCCCACTAGTTAGTAGTGTAAAATCTACAATTAAAGCTATTACAGAGGTAGCTTTAGGTTTTGATGATGTAAAAATTGTGCACCTTGAAACTTATGCAGAAGTAATAACATATTTTCAATATCAAATGCCCGAAGTTAAAATAATAGACTTTATGGATCCAAATGTAGACGGGGAGCGTTGCTTAAAAATTATTAAAGCTGACCCCTGGCTTTTGTTTGGTGGGGTAATTGCAATTACTAATAACACAGAGCAAAAAATGAAACTTGAACAATTAAAAGAGCCTAATTTTCTTTTTATAATTACTAGGGATGATATTGAAAAACATGCTATGCAAATTATAAAGATTTTGAAAAAAAATGTTTTCTTTTTGCAAAAGCCTTATTTAATGAACATTACAAAAAAAGAAGAAGAAGGTGGCTTTATTATTGATACAGACCCTTTTGAAATTATATTTTATACAAATCTTTTAAATACTTATCTTTATAATACAGATAAAATTAGCAATGCAGATAGCTCTAGCCTTAAATGCGTAATGATGGAACTCCTTTTAAATGCTGTGGAGCATGGTAATTGTGGCATTTCTTATGATGAAAAAACTAAATGGCTTGAAAATGGTAAGAATATGCTAGACTTAATAGCAAAAAAGAAAGAAGACCCAAAAGTTGCTAATAAAAAGATTTATATAAGGTATCGTATCGACAAAACGTTAATTAAAATTTCTTTAGAAGATGAAGGTGATGGCTTTGATTGGAAAAAGAGAATGAGTGAAGAAATTTCTCCTTCTACTCATGGAATGGGAATAAGAATGTCCAATGGCATGGTGAAAAACTTAAAATATAACGAAAAAGGAAACAAAGTGAGTTTTGAGATGGAAACACAGCAACATACATCTAATTTCACCCCTATAATATTAAAGTCACAAGAAATTGTGTGGTGCCATCACATGCAAGTTGTTTGTAGGGAAGGAGAGGAAACAAATAACCTTTTTTATATTAGTTCTGGTCGTTATGCTGTTTATGTGAATAGTAGGTTGGTAAGTGTTTTAACTCCTAATGATATTTTTATTGGAGAAATGGCTTTTTTATTAGATGATAAACGAAGTGCCACTATAGTTTCTATTGGAAAAGGGGTTTTAATTAAGATTCCTAAAATGAATTTTATGCACCTTATAGAACGCTATCCTTATTATGGCATTTTTTTATCAAGATTGCTTGCCACAAGATTGGCAATTCAATCAAAACAAGTTTCCAAATTAAAAGAAAAAAAGTCTGACATTATTGCTACAAACTTTAGTTTAGAATCTTGATTTATAATAAAGCAGTTACTAATCTTACATATAAACAATAAAATTGCTTATTGACATATATTTTGATATGTATCATAATTACCCGATTATGTATACTATAGTTGTACCTATTTTTATTATAGCGTTGGTTATTGCTCTCATATTAGTTGTTGCAGGTAAAGTGAGAAATGCAAAAAAAGATGTTGATGAAGGTAGAAAAAAAGATGTGTCAGCTTTGCTGAGAGAGGCTAGCAAAAGATTAGCACAAAACCCAACTGATGTGAGTGGGCTTACAATGATGGGAGAAGTTTCTTTCCAGCAACAAAATTGGGAAAAAGCTTATTCATGTTATGCCACTTTGATGAATAAGCTTGCAGAAATGGCTGTTAATGATCAGTTTGTTGTAATGCTTAGGTGTGGTATTTCAGGTGTTAAAACTTCAAGAAATGCAGAGGCAAAAAAAGCATTAATTAGAGCAATGGCAATAGACCCTCATAACCCAGATATGAATTATTATCTTGGCTATATCTATTATCTTGATAAAGAATATGAAAAAGCTATTTCTCATTTTAAAAAGACTTTAGTTTCGCGTTCAGGTAATTATTTGGCATTAAAATATCTTGGGCAGACGTTTCAAAAAATGCACAAGTATTCAGAGGCAATTCCAAATTTGCAAAAGGCAATGGATATTAAACCAGATGATAAAGAAGTTGTTTTTGCAATGGGAGAATGCTTTTATGAAACTGGAAGTGCAGAAAAATGCTTAAAGATATTAGATAGGCTAAGAGCAGACCCAATTTATGGTGCTCAATCTTCTTTATACACAGGCATGATTAGGGCAAAAGCAGGGCAATATAAAGAAGCAAAAGAAGATTTTTCTATTGGTCTAAAACATATGAATATACCTTTGGATATTGCTAACGATTTACGCTATAGACTCTCTCAAGCTAATATCAAACTTGGTGAAGTTAATACAGCTCTTTCAATATTAAGAGAATTGCAACAATTAAGCCCAGGATATAAAGATGTGGCTATGTTAATTAGCTCATATCAAGAGATGAATAAAAATAAAAATCTGCAAACTTATTTAATGTCTGGGCAAAGCGAATTTGTAGGGCTTTGTAGAAAGATTGCAGGAAGATTTTATGGAAGCTCAGGTAAAGTTAAAATATTAGACATTCAAGCTCTTACAGAGTATAGTGATATAGTTGTTGAAGTGAACACACCTAAATTTTCTGATATTGTTGTTTTCCGTTTTTTTAGGTCTCAAGGTTCTGTTGGAGAACTCTTATTAAGAGAATTTCATTCAAAAGTGAAGGAGGCAAAAGCTGGGCGTGGCATTTGTATGACACCAGGCACATTCACTGATGAATCTGTAAGATATTCTGAAGGGCGTCCTCTTGAACTTTTTGATAAAACTCGTCTTTCTGCAATACTCAATAAAATTCAATAGTTATTAAAAATCATTGGGAACTGTATAATTAATTTACTTGTTTGCTTAATATGCAGTTCCTTAAACTTTATTCTAAAACTATGCATCTCTAATTTAAATTATGAAATATGAATTGCTACCAGTATATAATCAAAAACAAAAAATATTAAATGCTCTTGAAAATAATCGTGTTATTGTAGTAGAAAGCCCTACGGGGTCTGGAAAAACAACTCAAATGCCCATAATCTTGCATGAAGCAGGTTATAGCCAGCATGGCGTTATTGGAGTTACGCAACCAAGGCGTATAGCTGTTTTATCTGTTAGTGAATTTATAGCAAAACAATTAAAATGTGAACGCCCAAATATAATAGGCTATAAAATGCGTTTTTGTGACATAACAGATGAAAGAACAAAAATTAAAATAATGACCGACGGCATATTACTTCAAGAGCTAAAACTTGACCCCTGGCTTAGTAAATATTCTGTTATAATGGTAGATGAAGCACATGAAAGAAGCTTAAACATAGACTTCATTCTAGGTCTTATAAAACGAATTGTTAAAGAAAGAAATGATTTTAAGGTTATTATTTCTTCTGCCACCATAAACACAGAACTTTTTTCTTCATATTTTGACAATTGCCCAATAATTAAAATTGATGCTATTACATATCCAATAACTTTAATTTTTGATCCTCCAAAAATAGAAGCTTCAGCAGAAAGTAGAGAAGCAGAGACAGCTTTATATGAAAAAATTACATCCATAGTAGAAAGAATAATAAAAGAAAAAAGGCGTGGGGGCATTTTGGTGTTTTTACCGGGGGAGCGAAGTATTAAAAACTGTATTGAACGCCTTTCAAAAGAAAAATGGTATAGAAAACTTATGATTATTCCTCTTTATGGCAGGCTTAGCAAAGAAGAGCAAGACAAAGTTTTCCTCCTTCCATCTTTTGGAAAAAGAAAAGTAGTTATTTCTACTAATATAGCAGAAACTTCAATAACCATAAACGATATAAACACAGTAATAGATTCAGGTCTTGCAAAGCTTAATTTTTATAACCCTTATAACTTTACTTCAAGCCTTGATGAAACGCCTGTTTCAAAATCTTCTTGCAATCAAAGAAGAGGAAGAGCGGGGAGAACAGAGGCAGGCACGTGCTATAGGCTATACACAAGAGAAAATTTTGAAAGCCGCTCATTATACACAGTGGAAGAAATATATAGAACTGACCTTTCAGAGGTAGTTATGAGGATGAGCGAGCTTGGCATATATGATTTTGAAAACTTTGATTTTATTTCTCCAACAAGCAAAAAAGGAATTATTGGTGCTATAGAAACTCTTAACATGCTAAATGCTTTGCAAAAAGATTTTTCACTTAGCAAAATAGGAGAAATAATGTGCAAATTTCCATTACCTCCTAGACAATCAAGAATGATTGCAGAGGCTATATTAAACTACCCAAATGTATTAGAAGAGGTAATAATAGCAGCAGCTTTTCTTTCTGTTAGAAGTCCTTTTATCTTTCCCGATGGTTATGAAATGGAAGCACGTAATGCCCATGCTATTTTTAACGACAAATTGGGTGATTTTCTATCTTTTCTTAAAGCGTATCGCATGTTTATTGAAACTAAAAGAAAAGATGAGTTTTGCAAAAGATATTATCTTGATATCAAAATAATGGAAGAAATTGTTAACATAAAAGAACAACTTGAAATAATTGTTTCAAACTTAGGGGTGCCAATATTATCAGGTGGAAACAAAGACGATTATCTAACTTCAATTGCAACGGGATTAATTCAGTGTGTTTGCGTGAAATATAAGCGAGGAATATATAGAAGTTTAACGACAGAGAAAATAGTAATTCATCCTGCTTCATGCATGTATAGAGAAGAGCCTTTATATATTGTTGCAGGCGAAATTGTCCACACTACTAGAATGTATGCAATGTCTGTTTCTAGTCTTCCAAAAACTGTAATAAGCCGTGTAGCCCCTTCTTTGCTTAACATAGAATTTACAAATAAAAAAGTGCAAGAAAAAAGAATTGGAAAAAATGAAAAACATATTAGTGCAAGTAAAGAAAAAGACTTAAAAAATAGCTTAGAATTATTAAACAATACTTATCCTTTAATAAAAGTGAAAGGTAAATTGTTAGTAGTGTTTGAATGGCATAAACTAAGGAAGAGCGTTGAAGGCTTATCATTAAAAGAAATAGATAGCATTCTTAGAAAAGAATTAAGACATAAGAAGAAAATATATGGCATGCTTTATTTTGATAAATATGAGGCATTGCAAGGAGAGAAAATTCTAACAATAATATACATTGTAAAGCTTCTTAACATAACTCCTATCTTTGATATTTTTTCAAACAAAGAGTTTAAAAAATCTTTTTCTCTTCCACAAGATTTAAAGCTATTAATTCAAATAATTCCCTTTGTTATGAGGCTTACTACTGCAAAAAAAAGTAAGAAACAATTAGGCTTTATAACAGTGCAACATGAAAAAGATTCAATTTTCTATTTGCGTGTTTCAATAGACTTTAACAATGCACTTAAACACACAACATCATCACTACAGCTTATTATAGAGTCTTTTTCATCTTTGCTAAAGGAAGATGAATTAAAAATGATAAATGAATTTTATTCAAAACTTGTAAAATTCTAATATTCTTACCTATAGCTTCGTCTTCCAGCTTTTTTGCATGCAATAATAAAGAAAATTGGTGAAAAAAGTAAGAAAACAGGCACTACAATAATGAAAGAATAAAAAAGACCTAACCTATCTCCAATAATACCCATTATAAAGCTTGACGTACTATATCCTGGCACCCCAAAGCATGAAAGAAAAATCATTATAGCAGTTGCATCTACAGGCAAAACAACGGCTGCATAAGACTGGACTGTAGGCCATAAACAAGCCATAAAAGTGCCAATAAAAAATAGAAACAATGCAAGGCTGTAAATGGAATTTATAAAATAAAAAGTAAACGATATAAAAACTGAGATTATAGAAGATATAATTATCATCTTTTGGACTGAAACTAAAGCTAAAAGGCGACTTGAACCAAACCTACCTATCATCATTCCAAGAGAGAAAAAAGCTGTTATCACTCCTGCCATAAACACAGAAGTTTTAAGATTTAATTGAATAAAAGTAGCAGACCAAAAAGAAAAAGCACCTTCAGCTCCACCAATAAAAAATAAAGCAAGACCAAAAAACCAAAAGGCAGAAGATTTAAATATCTTTACAGCCTCTTTTTTATCAAATGTTGACTCTTTAACTGGAACATTTTTTGAGCTTGGATATAACCAAAAATTAAAAAAAGCAATTATAGAAACACTAACGTAAATATACCTCCAACTTACTCCAACAGAAAGCAAATATCCAATTAATAAAAGGCTACCAAAAATGCCTAATGGCCAGAAAGCGTGCATAACATTCATTTTTGCATTCACATTTTCAGGATACAAATCGCTTACTATAGGTGTTAGTAGTGCTTCTTGTAGTGCAGTGCCCATTCCCATAAACAAAATGCTTAGCATTGCTGTTGTGTAATTAAAACTAAAGGCAAAAGAAACCACACCACCCATCAATATAAAAAGCGACAATTTTAACACTCTAACCTTTGGATATTTAGATGCTAGCATTGGTGTTAGTAAAAGAATAATAGATTGTTCAATAGACGAAATTAAACTAAAAGAGGCAGATTCTGTTAAACTTAAACCAAGCTCTGTTTTAATGTGCACCAAAGAAATAGAAAGTGAGATGGAAGTAATAGCATAAACTACAAAATTAAAAGCTGAAGCATTAAAAGCTTTATCAATATATTTATTATTCATAAAAATAGCTGAAATTTAGAAAAAAAGAAGCATTATAAAGGCATTACGCATTATTAGTTATGCTTTGTCTTTTAAGCTCATACATAAAAATACCGGCTGCAACGGAAACATTAAGGCTATCAATCTTACCAAAAGTTGGAATTGAAATAATAGTGTCGCAGTTTTTTTTAACCAACCTAGAAATGCCTTGCCCTTCAGAGCCCATTACAATAGCTATACGATCTGGAAACTTCACTTTGCATAAGCTTTCTCCTTCCATATCACTTGCAAAAATCCAAAAATTATTATCTTTTAGAAAAGAAATTGTTTGATTAAGATTAGAAACTTCTATAATATTCATCCATGTAGCAGCCCCAGCACTCATCTTTAAAATGACCTCATCTCCTTTAGCACTATTTCTTTTAGGAACAATTACAGCGTCAAAACCAAATTGTTCTGCACTTCGTATAATAGCTCCCATATTGTGACAATCTGAAATGCCATCAAGCAAAATTACTGAAGCTTGTTTTTTATTTCCTATGTTTTCAATAAAAGCGTTAATATTTTTTATATTCAACACACCTTTTTCATCTTCTAGTAATAAGACTATGCCTTTATGGTTTTGCAAAATAGGCTCTAAGTTTGAAACATGCCGGTCTAACTCTTCTTTTTTTGTATGAATTATTTTAACATTTAATGATTTAGCAATATCTAAAATTTTTTTTATTCTAGGACCAATACTAGAATAACACAAAGTAGCATTTTTTAAGGTGCTAGCCCCTTTTGATTTTAGAATTTCTTCTATTGAGTGAAAGCCTGTTATAACGTTTTTCATAAATTTCTAGCTATAATTCGTAAACATCATCATATTCAATAATTTTAACATTTTGATATTTCTTATTTTCTAAATAGCTTTTTAAATGTGCTTGTGCCTTTTCTTCTCCATGGACTAAAAAAATGCCTTTTAATCTAGAATTATCAAAACTATCAAGCCATTCTCCCATTTCGCTATAGTCTGCGTGAGCACTAAAAGCGTTAATTTGTATCACTTCAGAGCGAACTCTAAGCCACTCCCCTAATATTTTTACTTCTCTTTGCCCGTCTTGCAACCTTCTACCTAGTGTGTCATGTGCCATAAAACCAACTAATGCAATGATAGTGGAACTTTTTTCTATATTATTAGATAAATGGTGAACCACACGACCAAATTCACACATACCATCAGCACTTATTATGATCATAGGACCATCTAAATTATTTAACTCTTTAGATTCATCAACACTTGTAATAAATTTTAATGAATTAAAGCCAAATGGATTTTTATGGTGTTTTATAAAAGCTTGATAAGTTTTTTCATCATAACATTCAGGGTGGGTTTGAAAAATTGTAGTGGCATTAACTGCCATAGGGGAATCTACATATATTGGAACATTTGGAATTGCCCCTTTGTCTGTAAGTAAATGAAAATAGTAAACAAGTTCTTGAGTTCGCTCCACTGCAAAGGCAGGAATAATCATCTTTCCTCTTTTACGAACAAGGTGTTTAACTTTATCTTCTAGCATATGTAAAGCATTATCAGTTGATTCATGAAGGCGGTCGCCATAAGTGCTTTCAAGAACAATATAATCCACCTGTGGTAATACATCTGGGTCTCTTATTATTGCTTTTCCTTTTCTTCCTAAATCACCTGTAAAAGCTATTTTTGTTTCTTTACCATCTTCTATTATTGTAAACACTGCCATAGCAGAGCCTAGAATATGCCCTGCATCAAAAAATTCTAAACAAACGTTTTTACTAAGCCATGTTGGACGTCTATAAGAAATAGTAACAAATTGGTTTATTACTTGAATAACATCTGCTTCGCAAAAAAGAGGCTGCCAATTAAATGCCTCGCCACGCTTTGCAGCCTGTTTTGTTAAATATTCTGCATCTCTTGCTTGAATGCGAGCTGAATCCATCATTACAAGATTTGCTATATCTCTAGTAGCTGGAGTGGAATATATGCTTCCTTCATAACCATTTATTGCTAAAAGTGGAATGAGTCCGCAATGGTCATAATGCCCATGTGTTAAAACAACTGCTTTTAGTTTGTCGCAGGGCACGTTAAAATCTCTATTCTTAGCGTCTGTTTCTGCTCTTTTCCCTTGAAAAGCGCCACAATCAATTAAATATAAGTCTCCCGAAACATCTAGGATATGTTTTGAACCTGTAACTTCTTGTGCTGCACCCAATGAATAAATACTAACGGACATAATAAACTAACACCTTTTATTTTAAGTGAAAACAAAAGAAATATCAAGCTTAAAAAGGCGTATTAAATTGATATGGATTAATAAAAACCATTATTATTACTTAAATGATTGGGATCATGCTCTAGTTATTACGCAGCATCATTTCTAGCTAAAACGTGGGCCCTCTTCTAGCTAGAACAAGAGGCATAGTGTTACATACCTTTAGGTGCGTTTATTGTAATGATGGGGAGTGTGTTATAGTAATGAATGGGGGCATATTCTAGCTAGACTTTCTTTAAACTCTAGCTAGTTTTTGCCCAAACTCTAGCTAGAATTTGGGGTGTAAGTGCTTAAGTTTTTAAAAGAGGCACTGTTTTCGGTTGAGAATGGTGAGATTTTCCTATAAAAGAAATAGGGCTTCCCCATAAAAAGATAGGTGATCTGAGTGTTAAAAGTTTTAGAAGGCGGGAAATAAGAAGCGGGGCTTTCCCGTTAAAAAGAGGATGGAAAAAGGTGAAACTTAAAGATTTAATGCACATTATTTTAATAGGCTTTGAATTAAACACTTTTTAAAAAGTTTTTTCCATACTATGCACATCTTAAGATTTAAGAAAAAGGCTTTTTTATCTTTTTTAAGCATATTATTAAAAAGCCTTAAAATTAAAAAGATTTTTTAATTTCCTTAAGGCATTAAAACTAAAGAGAGTGTTTTAATCTATTACGAGCTTAATATTTTATTTAGTTTTTTAATATAAATGTAATGACAAAGTTTTTGTTTTTGATTAAACTAGATTTAATCAGTTTACTAATTTTAAGTTATTAAGGAGATTTTTTATGAAAGAAATTATTGCAACAGATAAAGCTCCAAAGGCTATAGGACCTTATTCACAAGGAGTTAAAGCAAATGGAATGGTTTTTACATCAGGGCAGTTACCAATAGACGTTGCAACGGGTAATTTTGTTCCAGGTGGCATAGCAGAGCAAACAAGACAATCGCTTTTAAACGTTAAAGCAATTTTGGAAAAGGCGGGCTCTTCTCTTGATAAAGTGATAAAAAGCACAGTTTTTTTAAGCGATATGAATAACTTTGCAGAAATGAACAAAGTGTATAGTGAGCTTTTTGGCACAGAAAATCACCCATCACGCAGTGCTGTGCAAGTTGCAAGACTTCCAAAAGATGCTTTGGTAGAAATTGAGGTTATAGCTCTTGCATAATAAGCTTAGCTTAATATTTTTTGTTTTTTTGTTGCTATGTGCTTTTTATTCTTGCAATAAAAGTAATGATGAAGTAGCTAAAGAAAAAGATAGCGAAGACATAGCAACAAATGAAAATATAGCAATAGAAGAAAAGCAACACACTTACTATATTTCTCACTCTTTAAAGGGTAAGAAAAATGCAGATAGTAGGGCTTTAGTTAAAGAGGTGAGTGGTGTAGATAAGGTGCCTAAAAAAAACTATTCACCATGGACTGAAAGTGTTCGTTTTTCAGGGATGGGTTTTTTTAATAACGAGCCATATTTTATTGTTAATAAAATAGGTGTAATTTCTTTTTCTAACATCTTGTCTAAATCTTTTGTTTTTTCTTCAAATAGCTTTTTTCCTTTTTTCACAGCATCTGGCTTTTATAACACAGACGTGGGGCTACTCATAGCATCTTATAAAAACACAATGTTTGAAAATATAGGTAGTTTTGAAAGCCCTTTAAACACTCTAAATGAAGAGCTACCTATTTTAAATCGTTATAATTTAATAACACAAGACATAGAACCCATTCTTTTCCCGCACCATTTTGCACTTCCTTCATATGCGTCTATGACTAGCTTAAGCTATAATGATGGATGGTTTGCGTCTTTTAAAATTGATAATGGAGAAGGTGTTCAATTTAGATATTTTAAATTTAACCAAATAAATGATCTTCTAAATGCTAATTATCAAACAATAGAAAGCGATGCGTTTATGAAAAATATGTCTCCTCTCTTAGAAGGAGATTCACGCTTTTCTTCTCTTCCAGAACCTCTCCTTTATTTAATAGAACATGCTGAAGAAAAAAGTTTAACAATTGAATATTTTGATTCAAATTATCCTAGTTCAATTAAAATAGTAAAAACACCAAGTAAAGCTTCTTCTTTTGAAGAGACCGAACATCAAGCTGTTTCTTTTTCTAATTCTTATAACAACAAAATTTGTTATTCTCTTCTTTTAGATACTGGAAAACTATATGTATATGATGGGGATGATAAAGCTCCTAACACATACCTTTTACCATCGCTACCAAAAGATTTTGTTTATACATATTTTTCAATTTATGGTAATTTTGTTATTGCATGTTGGGAAGAGCAAGACTTTTTTGAATGTGGTAGAGTAGGCTTTACATTAATTCCATTATCAAAGTTAAATGTTTTAGCTTTATCTGATTAATTAAAATAACAAAAATTATCATTCTTTTAATTTTCTTAATTCCTATAGATTAACTATTGTTAAATGTCTGGCATTTCTAATGCTTAACAAAAAGACGTTAAATGACGATACAGAACTAGACTATTTTTTAATAAATCTATTAGCTACTATTAGATATTAAGAATATATTATTTATTAGATTTGCATTTTAATGCTTTTTTTCTTACTTGGAGACTAACATACATGAATACCTATAAAATAGAAGAAATTGAAGAATTTTCAACTTTTTCAAAAGATTTATATCTTGATAAGAAGTTTATTTTGCTACCTAATCATATTCCGCTAGACGCTAAATTAAAAGAAAAGCTTTTGGAATATAGCTTTATAAACATATATTCTGAAGGGGAAATTGAAAAGTTAGAGATTCAAAGTAAGAATGAAGATGCTAAAGATGTAGCAAACTCAGAAGATGTGGCAAAAGAAGACGATTCACAAGAGGAAAAAAATGAAGAGGCTATAGGTGCAAAAACTCAAGTTGAAAACACGTGCATTGTTTTTTTGTCTTTCATTTCTAGTGTGTATAGCACTTATGCTGCAAGGCAAGAGTTAGAAGTGGAACCAATTTTTGAGAAAGCAAAAGAATTATATAACTTTGTTAAAGAAAATAAAAATAAGATTATTGACATTCCAAAAGACACTTTAAAGGGCATTGAACCAGATGTTATTTTGCATGTTTGGAGAACTACTGTTTTTGTAATTATTATCGCAATTCAAGTGAAAATGCCTGAAAATAGAATTATTGAAATTATTGTAGCTAGTATGTTGCATAAAATTGGATTTTTAAGAATTCCACCTCAATTATATACAGAGCATAGGCAACTTACAGCAAGAGAGCTAAAAACATTTAAGTCTCATCCCATTGTTGCCTATAGGGTGCTAAAAGAAAAGGGTTTTCCTGTAACAGTTTGTGCGGGAGTTTTAGAGCATCATGAAAGAGAAGATGGTTCAGGCTATCCGCGTGGGCTTAAAGGGGACGATATTTCTATTTTTGGAAAGATTTTAGCTGTAGCCTGTGCTTTTGAAGCGTCTACCGGTGATTTTAAAGGTAATTATGGAGTGAGTTCCGTGTTAGAAGTGGTTCGTAACAGCGAAAAAAAATATAGTGATGTTATTTTAAAATCTTTACTTTTTTCTATTTCTGTGTTCCCAATAGGGACATTTGTCCAACTTTCGGATAAAAGAATTGGTCAGGTGGTTGATATTAATCCTGATGACATAAATTATCCTGTGGTTTTAATTTATGGTGGCATGTCTGCAAAAGGCGAAGTGCAAATTGCAAACACTAGCCCTGATGGTCTTACTATACGAAAACCTTTAACTAAAGCTGAAATTGATAAAGTGAAACGTACGCGTACAGCTCCTCCTAGGTAATAGATTCTTAAATGAATAAGGTAAGAAGTAATTTACTAAATAAAAATAAGAAAATGCCGAAAAATCGTGTATATATATAACTAAGCAGTTGTTTTTAATACAAAAAAAGGGGAGCTTTATGGAAGCTATAGACACAACGTATCAGGCTACGGTCAACTTGCAAAAAGATGTAGAGACGGTAGAAGCAAAAGAAAGCGACAATAGCTACAAAGAAGAGTTAGATTTTTTAATTATAAATAATGAAGATGAAGCTCTGTCTTTTAAAGAGCTTATGGATGTAATGTTTGATGAGAAAAAAGAAGATTTGTCTTTAATAGATGAAAAAAAGATTGAAAGTGAAGACATTCTGTTTCCAAATGAAGAAATCACTATTGATGAAGATGTAAACTCATTAATGAGTTCAGTTTCTAAAAAGGATGCTAAAAAGCTTGAAATATTTAATGATGGTGTGGATGAAAGGTCTTTTTTCTTTAGCAATGAAGATGTGATAGATGAAAAAATACCAGTTGTTGAATATGCAATTGATGTAGCTAATTTTAGTGCCAAAGAAAAAGTTAAAAGTGACAATGTAAAAAATGTAAAGATAGAAGATTTAAAGAGTGAAAAAGAAGGTGCAAAAAAGGAGAATGTAACAAAAGAAGAGGATAAAACTGAAAAGGAATTATTAAAGAACGTATCTTTTGTTTCTCAAAATAAAAAAGAGAAGAATGTTAAGACGAAAGATGAGAAAATTGAAAAAGTAAATAATGATGTGGATGTTATGAAAGTTGGAACCGTTGAAGAGCAAAAAGTGAAAAAAGTAGCTTTAAAGAAACTTCCAATTACTGTTGAAGATTTGCGTACTTTTGAAGATGCAAAGGTAAGTGAAGCAGAACTTCAAAAAGACGGTGGTGAAGGCTTTCAAAATGATTTTTCATCTGACTATAGAGGAAGTGAAAAGCTTTCCTATTCTTCAGGCTCTGAAGTTGGAAAAGGTTCTCAGTTATCTGAAAGTGTGAATGAGAATAACTTTTCTTCCATATTAGCTGACCAAATTAAAGCTAATGCTACAGAGTTAGTGGAAAGAGGCAAAATTATTTTGCGAGATGGTAATATTGGTGAGATTCGTTTGCAATTAAAACCTGAACATTTAGGAAACGTGCGTATTCAGCTAAAGATGACGGGAAATAAAAAAATGCAAGGCGAAGTAATTGTTTCGTCTAAAGAAGCGTATGACGCATTTGAAGAAAGTATTGGAGAGCTTGTTGCATCCTTTAAAGATGCTGGTTTTGATAGTTCTAGTTTTAATTTGAATTGGAAAAAAAGAGAAAGTGAGGAGATAGTGCAAAATTATCTTGCAGATCAATATTTTTCTCCTGAAAATACAGCATTAACTCTAAGTGAAAAATTAAATTTTACCGAAAATATATACAAGTTTGGGCAAGCTGAAAATATAAATGTTTTAGTTTGATTGGGTATAGGAATAAAAAATTATGAATGTTAATAGTGTAGCTAATGAAAATGTGGGTTTTAAACCTACATTTGAAATGACAAAAGAAGAAAAAAGTAAGAAAGCTTTTGAAGTGGATCTTATTAATAAAGAAACTTTTGGTGAAAGACGTGTTCCTAAACAGGAGTTAGGAAAAGATGATTTTTTAAGGCTATTGATTGCACAACTTACTCATCAAGATCCAACGTCGCCTATGCAAGATGCTGAGTTTATAGGGCAAATGGCTCAGTTTTCATCTTTAGAACAAGTTACAAATATGAATGCAAATTTTGCTCATCTTAATGAAATATTATCTGCTTCATCTGCTACTACAGTGATAGGTAGTCAAGTAGAAATTGAAGTGGGGGATGAAAATATTAAAGGATATGTTACAGCTGTGAAAAAAGGTGCAAATCCTGAAGTTATGGTTGATGGCAAGTGGTATTCTTGGACAGCCGTGCAAACTATTTATTCAAATTAAAGGAGAGAAAGAAAAGCTATGATGAGATCACTATTTTCCGGAGTTTCTGGAATGCAAAACCATCAAACAAGGATGGATGTTATTGGTAATAACGTTGCAAACGTAAACACAACAGGTTTTAAAAGAGGCAGAGTTAATTTTCAAGACCTTATTTCACAGCAACTAAGTGGTGCTGCACGCCCTACAGAAGAAATAGGTGGTGTGAACCCAAAAGAAGTAGGTTTAGGTATGATGGTTGCAAGCATAGATACCATTCATACTCAAGGGGCTTTGCAAACCACAGGGGTTAACACTGATATAGCAATTCAAGGTGGTGGGTTTTTTGTGTTAAAATCTGGGGAGAAAACTTTTTATACAAGGGCTGGAGCATTTGGGGTTGATAGAGAGGGTACTTTAGTAAACCCTTCTAATGGAATGAAAGTGCAAGGTTGGATGGCTCAAGATGTAGGTGGAGAGAGAATTATAAATACGTCTGGTCAAACCGAAGATTTAATTATTCCCGTAGGTCAAAAAATTGATGCAAAAGAAACAACTTCTGTTCGCTATTCTTGTAACCTTGATAAAAGACTTCCTACATTGGCAGAAGATGCAAATGAAGCTGAAGTGTTAAAATCTAGTTGGGCTACAGAGTTTAAAGTGTATGATAACTTTGGCGAGTCTCATGAGCTTAATATAAATTTTGCAAGAGTTCCTGACACTGTTAATCAATGGAGGGCTACTGTTGTAGTTGATCCTACCAATGAGGCAGGAGTTAATACAAGAGTTGGAATTAATGGAACTGACGGAAGAGAAAACACTTTTATTGTTACGTTTGATAACAATGGGCATCTTGCTAGTGTAACAGACACTGCAGGAAACGTTACAGCCCCTCAGGGTCAAGTTTTGGTTTCTGCTTCTTATGATTTAGTTAATGCAAATCCTGATGAAGCTGGCAATATAACTCGCCATAATTTTACAATTAATTTAGGCGAAATTGGCACTTCCAGAAATACTATTACTCAATTTGCAGAAAAAAGCACAACCAAGGCTTATGATCAAGATGGCTATAAAATGGGTTATTTGGAGAATTTTAAAATAGATCAAAGTGGTGTAATTACTGGGGTTTATTCTAATGGAGTGAGTAGAGATATAGGACAGCTTGCTATGGCAGGGTTTACAAATCAAGGTGGGCTAGAGAAAGCAGGAGAGAATACTTATGTCCAATCTAATAACTCTGGTGTTGCAAATATTACAGTCTCTGGTGTTATGGGTAAGGGTAAATTAATAGCTGGTGCACTTGAAATGAGTAATGTTGATCTTACCGATCAATTTACAGATATGATTATAACACAAAAGGGTTTCCAAGCTGGTGCTAAGACAATTCAGACATCTGATACAATGCTAGAAACTGTGTTGAATTTGAAACGATAATATGGTAAAATTTAAGTTTTATGATTAAACTTACGCGACTTAATGGCACTCAATATTGGATTAATCCACACCAAATAGAGCTTATTGAGTGTAATCCTGATGTTACACTAAATATGCTTTCAGGAAAGCATTATATTGTAAAAGAAAGTGTTGAAGAAGTTATTGAGGCTATAGTTGCGTATAGAAAGCGGATAGGCATTTTTAAGAATGAGATTTGAAGTTGTAAGGAAATAGTATGGATATAGCGTCATTTATAGGACTAATTGGTGGTATTGCAATTGTTTTTTTTGGAGCGTTTTTAGGTGGCTCATTAGGCGGTCTTATTAACATTCCATCTGTGTTTATTACAGCTGGTGGTTCCTATATGTGTTTGTTTCTTACGTACCCTCTCTCTTATACTATTGGCGTTTTTAAGGTTATGGGAAGGGTTTTTAAGTTACAAGATTTTGGAGAGAAAGAGCTTGTGCAAAAGTTTGTGGCTCTTTCTGAAAAAAGCAGACGTTCTGGTCTTTTGGCTCTTGAAGAAGAAATAGAAGATTTTAATGATCATTTCATGCGTGATGGGCTTAGGAATGTTGTTGATGGTATAGACGGAGATGCTTTAAGAAGTCTCATGGAAAGTGAGTTAAACCAAGTGGAAGCAAGGCATCAAGTGTGGATTTCTGTTGTTAATGCTTGGGCAACGTTGGCACCTGGTTTTGGTATGTTGGGGACGGTTATTGGTCTTATTGGTATGTTGCTGAACCTAGAAGATAAGAGTGCATTAGGACCAAACATGGCAACGGCTCTAGTTACCACGCTTTACGGTTCTTTAATGCAGAATTGGCTGTTTGTTCCTATTGCTAGTAAGTTGATATATCACAACACAACTGAGGTTCGAGTTAAGGAAATGATTATAGAAGGCGTTTTAGGGATTCAGGCGGGGGACAACCCACGTATTATTGCTCAACGTCTTTTAACATACTTAAGACCACAAGATAGAAAAGTATTAGAAGCGGAAATATTAAAGGATTAATATGGCTAGAAAGAAGAAAAGCGAGGGCGGTGGAGCTCAGTCTCTATGGCTTACTACATATGCAGACATGGTTACGCTTATGTTGTGTTTCTTTGTTATGCTTTTTGAGCCTGCAGAGGTAGATGTTAGTTCTTTGCAAAGTCTTTCTGCTTCCATAAGTGGTGATCCTACAGGTGGTGGTGCTTCTTTGTCATTAGGAAGACTTGCGGATTTAGGAAATAACATTTCTTCTTTACCTTCTATGGAAAAAGGTAAGTCGCTTGGTACTGCGTTAAAGAAGGCTGTTTCTGTTTTTGCACCAGACATAAAAACTAATAAAATTGCCGTAACAAGTGATGAGCGAGGCATTGTGATAAGTCTTGCATCTGATGCGTTTTTTCAACCTGGAAGTGCAGATTTAAACATAGAAGAAACACGTGAAACGCTTTTAAGATTGGCAGAGTTTTTAAATGCAGACGACTTGTCGGATAGACGGTTTAGAGTTGAAGGACATACAGATTCATCGGCTATTGATGCAGTGAATGGACCTTGGGCTAGTAATTGGGAGCTTTCTTCTATGAGAGCTATTAATGTCTTACATTATATGACTGATTTTGGAGTGACAGAGAAGAGGTTTTCTGTTGCAGGCTATGCAGACACAAAGCCTTTTGCTTCTAATGATACGGCAGAAGGAAGAGCATATAATAGGCGTGTGGATGTGATAATATTGGATGACGCACATTTTTAGTATATTTTTAATGGTGATGTGGAGGTTATAATGAGTGACGAAAATAAAATGATGGACGAAGATGAAGAGCAAATTGGAGTTGAAGCCACTTCTAAACCTAAACGTGGTGGTGGATTTATTTCTACTATAATTAAATGGGTTGCTGTTGCAGTAGGTGCTTTGATTATTATTGTGACTATTGTTGTCATCACTGTTAAAATTTTAGTTGGAACAGGAGGACAAAATCATACTGGGCTCCCAGCTTCTATGGATCTTAAAGAAACAAGAGATCCGTTTCAATATTCTCAAATTATAGAAGCATTAAGAGTTCACACTGCAGATAATGTTCCTGCTTCACTTATGGTGCAAGTGGCTTTTGGTTATACAAGTAATGATAAGTCTACGCCACAAGAAATTTCTGCTAGAAAGGTTCAAATTACAGACTTTTTGCGTTCTTATTTTCAGAGTAAGACAGTTGCAGAACTTAAGCAAGAAGAGAAGATTAAAATTGAAATTCGCAATGAGATGAATGATAATGTTCTTACAAGAAATAAGATTAAAGATGTGCTCTTTACTAAATATGAAATAGTAGAGCAATAAAGTGGGATAAACATGACAGAAGTTCTTTCACAGGATGAAATTGACCAGCTTCTTACAGCAATAAACACTGGAGATTCTGATACTGAAGATTTTAGGTCAGTTAATGATACACGTAAAATAAAAATATATGATTTTAAACGTCCTGATAAGTTTTCTAAAGAACATATCAGAACCGTTTCTATGATGCATGAAACATTTGCTCGTCTTACGACAACTTCTTTGTCGGCTCAGCTTAGAAGTATGGCTCATGTACATGTGGCAACTGTTGAGCAATTAACGTATGAAGAGTTTATTCGTTCAATTCCAACTCCTACTACGCTTGCTGTTATAAATATGGACCCTCTTAAAGGGAGTGCGGTCTTGGAGATTGACCCTGCAGTAACTTTTTCCATAATAGATCGTCTTTTTGGTGGCAAAGGGCATGGAACAAAGGTCCAAAGAGAACTTACAGAAATAGAAAATTCAGTTATGGAAGGTGTAATTGTTCGCATTTTAGCGAATATGAGGGAAGCATGGACAACTGTGATAGACTTAAGACCACGTTTAGGTCAGATTGAAACAAATCCACAATTTGCTCAAATTGTGCCTCCAGCTGAAATGGTGGTTTTAGTTACGCTTGAAACTAAGGTTGGGGACGAAGAAGGAATGATAAATTTTTGTCTTCCTTACATTACTCTTGAGCCTATTATATCAAAGCTTTCTACGCAGTTTTGGTTTTCGTCTGTTAGAAGGAATACCACAACTCAATATATGGCAATTATTAAAGATAGGCTTTCTACTGTAGAAGTTGATGTTGTGGCAGAGGTTGGTTCTCTTAATGTGCCTGTAAGAGATGTTTTGGGTCTTCGTGTAGGCGATGTGGTACGTCTTCCAAACGTTAAAGTGAACGATCCTTTCCGTCTAAGTGTTGGAAATAAGCCTAAGTTTTTGTGTCAGCCCGGTGTTCTTGGAAAGAAAGCAGCGGTTCAAATTTTAGAAAAGATAGAGGATGTAACTACGGATGATTTTGAAGAGTTATCCTCAGAAGGAGATGAGTTACTATGAGTGATGGATCAATATCACAAGATGAAATAGATGCATTGTTATCAGGAGGAAATTCTTCTAGTAAATCAAATGGTGCCGCCACGTCAAGTTATGCTGGTGTATCTAAATTTGTTGAAGGAAATGTTTCTAGCTTTTCTTCAAAATTGTCTTCTGCAACTGGCGTAACTGCTAATATTGTAAGTAGTGGTGTGGAAGAAAAAGACAAAGAAGCTTTTTTAAAGCAAGTGCCAGATATGGTTGTTGCAACATATATAGATTTTTCTGGAGCCATGGAAGGCGGGCATACTTTTGTTCTTTCTGAAGAGTTAGCGAGAAAAATAATAGAACTTGAAAACCATGAAAAAGATGTAGAAATTGATGATATGGGGCTTTCTATTATTTCAGAAGGCATATCTCAATTTGTTGGTGCTGAAGTTACAGCATTAGAACAAGCTTCTTTAAAAGGAGTGGTTTCTAGCACACCTAATACTGTGCATGTTCCAAAAGCTGCAATTAATTTGCCTATTTCTAAATTTCTTTCGGTTTCTTATGATGTTAAATTAGCAGATGAAGATTATGAAATGTGGGAGATTTTTGCAGATAATGTAGCAACTAAAATAGAAGAGACTATTAGTGGTCCTAAGCCAGCACCTGCTATGCCCCAAAATATGGCTGGAGGGGCAGGAATGCAACAGGCAGGTATGCCTTTTGGACAGCAAGGACAACCTATGCCACAAATGGGGCAACAGATGAATGGAGGGCAGTTTATGATGGGAGGATCTGGAATGCCAGTAATGAATAATCCTAATGTGCAGTCTGTGCAGTTTTCACCTTTACAGAATTTTACGTCTCAAGCAGAGTCAGGTAATATAGGTCTTATTATGGACGTATATATGGAGATGACTGTAGAATTAGGGCGCACTAAGAAAATGATAAAAGAGATACTAGGTATGGGTGAAGGTCATATCATAGAGCTTGATAAATTGGCGGGAGAACCTGTTGATATTTTAGTAAATCATAAACCAATAGCTAAAGGTGAAGTTGTCGTAATTGAAGAAAACTTCGGCGTGCGTGTTACAGAGATTTTGTCTCCTTCTGAGCGTATAACTGATGTTTAATTTATAATATCGTTTTTTTGAGGGTGGGTTGTTTTGAGTGAATGGTATAGTAATAAACTTAAAGAGTGTAATAGATAAAATTCAAAAAAACTATTTTAATAGGTTTCTTCTCTTCTTTATTTTTTCTTTGTCTTTATTTCTTTGTTTTTCAGATGAAAAAAAAGCAATTAATGAAGAAAAGAAAATTAGCAATGTGGATGAGGAGGCTTTAACTCAACCTATTACAGAAGAAACTCCAATAGAGCTTGATGAAGCGGATAAAAAAGATAACCTTGGAAGTAATTTGCCAAAAGAACTTGATTTAAAGCTTACCGGCAGTGGAGAAAGCCACGTTTCAAATATTTTGCGTTTAATTTTGTCTTTAATTTTTGTCTTGTTTTTAGCTTTTGTTGTTATAAAATTTATGAAAAAGGCTAATGTATTTTCAGTTAATAATGATGAATATCTTAAGCTTGTGGCTAGTTTAAACGTAGAACAAGGAAAAAGTATAAAGGTGTTTACTATTGGTGATAAGGCGTATATTGTTGGTGTTACATCTAATAATATTACTAAAATAGCGGAAATTGAAGACAAAGATTTAATTAATGCCATGAACTTAAAAGTTGGTAGCATGGAGCCTTTTGAAAATTCAAGCTTTATAAAAGTATTTTCTAATTTCTTTCCCATTAAAAATAGTAAAAAAGTGAAAAAAAACGATGAAAATGATTTTTCTATGAATTTTCTAAATATGCAACAAGAAAGAATTAAACACATAAATGTGCAAGATGAAGATGATATAGGGGAGAAAAAAGTTTGAAACATTTTGCTTTATTTAGTCTTATTTTTGTTTTTTTACTTTGCATATTTCCTTTATATTCTCAAACTGAAGAGTTCCCTGAAGGAGAGACACCTATAAATACAGAGCTTGATGCTACGCGTCCTGCAAATCGCATTCCATTTATAGATTTAAGTATTAGAGAACCTAGAACTAACCAAGATATAGCTTTTTCTGTACAACTTTTACTTTGGATTACCCTTCTTTCAATTGCCCCAAGTATTTTGCTTCTTATGACGAGTTTTTTAAGACTTAGCATTGTACTAGATTTTGTGAAACGCTCTCTTTCTTTGCAACAGGTGCCACCAACACAAGTTTTAAATGGAATTGCTTTGTTTTTAACAATTTTCATAATGAAGTCTGTTTTGATAGATATTTATAATAACTCTTTTAAGCCTATGTATGATGGCAAAATTAATTTTGAAACTGCATATAAAGAAGCAGAAAAGCCGTTGCGTATTTTTATGTATAAGCAAATGGCACATGATCCATCTAGTGTTAGAATGTGTATGTCTATAGCAAAATTAGAAAAACCTAAAACTTTGGCTGATATACCAACATATGTGTTAATTCCATCTTTTATTTTGCATGAACTTACTATAGCATTCCAAATAGGTATTTTTTTATATCTTCCATTTATAATAATAGATATGATTGTTGCAAGTATATTAATGTCTATGGGTATGATTATGTTACCACCAATACAAATCTCTATGCCATTTAAGCTAATTTTGTTTGTTATGGTGGATGGTTGGGGTTTGTTATTTGGTAAGTTGTTTGAATCTTTTATACAGTAATGGGCTAAAATAAAAATGAGTGTTGGCGTAATTGTAACTCTGTTAAAAGAAGGAATTTTTGCAGTTTTAGTGCTTTCTTCTCCTATATTGTTTGCTACTTTACTGGTAGGGCTTGTGGTTGCAATATTTCAGGCCACTACGTCAATTCAAGAGCAGACACTTACATTTGTTCCTAAAATTATTACCATATTAATAATGCTTGCTCTTTTGGGGAGTTGGATGTTTAGCTTTATGGCAAATTATACCATAAATATATTCAACTTAATTCCATTGCTTGTTAGGTGAGCTTCATGCATAACCCTTTTGAGTTCATTTTGAATAAAGCTCCTTTGTTTCTTCTTGTTGTTGGAAGAGTGGGAGGGCTAATTTTTACAACACCATTACTTTCCACAAAAGCAGTTTCAAGAATAGTAAAAATTGCATTAGCGGGTTTTGTTGCATTTCTTTGCCTGCCATATTATCCTGTATTGGCATACAAGGACGTTTTTAGCTTTCATTATTTATTATTACTTTTGGGTGAAGTTTTAATAGGAATTCTTACTGGTTTTTATGTTTTGATGATATTTTCTACATTTAGCACAGCTGGACAGTTTTTTACCTATCAAATGGGTTTTGGAGCATCTGGTGTTTATGATACGCTTTCACAAATAGAAAACCCGCTTATGGGTCAATATTTTAATTTTATTGCAGCAATAATATTTTTACAAATTAAAGGATTTCAAAAATTGTTTTTTGTAGGGATTGTGGAAAGCATACAGAAGGTTAATTGTTTTATATTTTTAAAAGGAGAAAAACCAATATTAAGCTTACTATTTAATAGCATGGGCGTTCTTTTTTTGAACGCTATGGTTATGTCTATTCCTATTATGGGAACTTTAATATTGATACACGTAACTATGGGCTTATTAACAAAAGCTGCACCGCAGATGAATTTACTTTCCGAAGGTTTCCCAATTACAATATTGGTAACATTTTTTTTGTTGACAATAATGTTTCCATTTCTTATAGATGCTTTTGCTAATATATTAGAAACAGGTTTTGAATCTTTGCAATATTTGTTTAGACAATTTCAAGATATAAAATGAAGATTTTTTTTAAAAATAAAAAGGTTAACAATGTGCTCTTCCCTCTTTCTGTAATTAAAACAAAAAATGTTTTGCTAGATCGAACATTTATAGATTTGCAATGGTTTAGTGCAGAAGACGAAGGACGTACAGAAGAAGCAACAGAATATAAAATTAATGAAGCAAGAAAGAAAGGCAGGGTTGCAAAAAGTGGAGATTTAAATTCTAGTATTGTTGTTTTTTTGCCAACTTTAATGCTTTTTTTCTTAAGTGGTTTTATCTTCAAATCTTGCATGGAACTTATTTCTTTTTTTTATGATAGAAGCACAATAGAAAATTTATTTAGTAATAAATGGTTTTATATTTTTATAAATTATTTTTTAACCCTAGTGTTACCTATCACTCTTTCTGCAATGTTAGCAGGTATTATAGGGAATATAGTACAAAATAAGGGTTTCATTTTTTCACTAGAACCAATAAAACCAGACTTTAATAAAATTGTTCCAAATTTTGCTAAATTTTTTAAACGTGCTTTTTTTTCTACAGAAAGTCTTTTTAATTTAGGAAAATCGCTTTTTAAAGTTGTAGTAATTTCTATAATAGGATATTCTATTATAGTAACAAGTATTCCAAAAATGATATCTCTTTTGCAAGTAAGTTTTGCTCAATCTATAAGTTTTATTGCCATTGAAGCAGCAAAAATATTGTTTTTTTCTTGTATATTTTTGATAGTTTTTAGCATTCCAGATTTTTTCTTTCAAAAGAAACAGTTTATGGAGTCTCTTAAAATGACAAAGCAAGAAGTAAAAGAGGAATATAGAATGCTAGAAGGAGATCCAATAATAAGAGCAAGAGTGAAAAAGCAAATGCAAGAGATACTTTCAAAAAGAACTGTACAAAGTGTCAAAGAAGCTGATGTTATTATAACAAACCCAACCCATTTTGCCGTTGCTATAAAATGGGATAGAGAAACAATGGAAGCTCCTATGGTTACGGCTAAAGGGGAAGATAATACAGCGAGATATATAAAAAATATTGCAAGGAAAAATAATGTGCCAATTGTGGAAAATAAACCATTAGCTAGAAGTTTATATGCCACAGTAGCAGTGGGGCAAATGATTCCCCCTATGTATTTTAATGCGATTGCTATAATTCTTTCTAAAATTTATAGTATGGATGAAAACAAAATGAAGGAGATGACAGGTGGTCTTATCTAAAGAAAACATTATTAAAAATGTACCTAACATATATGTAGCAATAGCTGCAATACTTTCAATTGTTCTCCTTATTTTACCCCCATTGCCAGCGGCTATTTTGGATATTTTGATGGTACTAAACTTGATGTTTAGCATAATGGTTTTGTTAGTTATCCTTTTTGAAAATGATCCTACTAGTTTTACTGTTTTTCCATCCATACTTTTAATGCTCACCGTTTTTGGGCTTGGAATAAACGTTTCTTCTACCAAGTTAATTTTAACAGATGGCATAAATTTTAATGGTAAAATGGTAAATGCTTTTGCGTCTTTTGTTATAGGGGGGAATAATAGTTCTAATGCTAGTTTGGTTATAGGCTTTGTAATTTTTATTGTTCTAGTTGCAGTGCAAGCTTTTGTTATAACAAAAGGAGCATCACGTATTTCTGAAGTAGCAGCACGTTACGCAATGGAATTTAATAACACCAAAAGCATGGGTATTGATGCTGATATGAATTCAGGAGCAATTACAGAGGAAGAAGGAAGAGCAAAAAAGGTTGCTCTTGAACGCTCTACAAATTTCTATGGTGCTATGGATGGTGCTACTAAATTTGTTTCTGGAAACGTAAAAATAGGCATTTTTATAACAGTAATAAACATTGTAGCAGGTTTAATTGTTGGTGTCCTTATAAATAGAGAACCTTACTCTGTTGCGTTAAGAGCATATACCAAATTTACAATAGGTGATGGTCTTATTTCACAAATTCCTTCTCTTTTAATTTCTGTTGCAACAGGTCTTTCTGTTACTCGTTTTGTTTCTGTTGGTACCTTTGGAGAAGATATAAAAAAACAATTTACACAATCTACAAATATATTTTTTATTACAGCAGGAACTATGTTTGTAATGGCTATTTTGCCTGGTTTCCCCAAACTTATATTAATAACAATTGGTTCAATATTAGTGTTTTTAGGTTTTAGAATAAAAAGAGCTGCAACAAAGCCTATAAAAGCAACAAAAAATGGAGTAGCATCTGAAATGCAGTCGGCAAATGTTGCATCGGGAGCCGTGAAAGAAGCAATGGAACCTGTCATTCCTCTTGATCCTCTATCTTTGGAGATTGGTTACACTTTAGTTCCTTTAGTTTCTGATCAAAAGGGTGCAGATTTGTTAAAACGCATTGGTTCTATAAGGAAAGAAATAGGAATTGAATCAGGTCTTGTCGCTCCTAGCATTCGTATATTGGATAATATGGCGTTAAATCCTGATGAGTATTGTTTTAAAATACAAGGTGTAGAAGTTGCTAGAGGGAATATATTAGTGGGTTCTTATTTAGGAATTAATCCAGGGAATGTGCAAGAAGAGATTCCTGGTATTCGCACTAAAGACCCAACATTTGGACTACCTGCCATATGGATTGCAGAAGAAAACAGAGCAAAAGCTGAAATGTTAGGATATACAGTTGTTGATCCTGCATCAATTATTGCTACTCACTTAACCCAAGTAATAAATCAATATTCATATAGAATCTTAACCAGACAAATGGTACAAGACATATTGGATTCTGAGAGAAAGAAAAATCCTGTTGTTGTTGATGAAGTTTTGAGAAATAGCAACTTAGGTGTAATACAAAAAATATTCCAAGGTCTTTTGAAAGAACAAGTTTCTATTAGAAACACACCAACGATATTAGAAACAATATCAGATATATATCCTGTTTGCAAAAATGTTAGCATAACTGTAGAAAATGTTAGACAAACTCTAGGAAGGCAAATTGCCTTACAATATGCTGATGATCAAAAGGTATTGCATGTAATGAAGGTTGATAATGATATAATTCAGAATTTAATTAATGGGCGTGTGGACTTAGTAACAGGACCTGTTGTGTCTATTTCACCTGAAGAGCAGAGAAATTGGATATATTCATTGCAAAAATCTTTTATGATTTTTCATCAAAATGGTTACATGCCAGTGTTATTAGTGCAACAAGAAGCTAGAATTTTAGTTAAAGTTTCCACAGAAAAAGAGTTCCCGTCATTAGCTGTTTTAAGCTATCCAGAAATTCCTATAGATGTGCAAGTGGAAACATTAGGTGTGGTAAAACTTGAGCCATATTAATTTTCTTTTTTACCTCTTCTAATAATAATATGACTATAAGTTATTAATGAACTACTGATTAAAGCTAGGATAGAGTGTAGTTTTAAGATTATGCATATATATAAGCAATGTATATTGTGTTGATATATGCCTCTTCCTTCTTAAAAAAGTTACCTAAGTTCATATTGTATGAAAATTTATATAAGAATTAGGACTTAAAAGCTTCTACTATATTGAGTGTTTTTATTATACAAGAATATTTAAAATACTTTTTGTTTTAAATACTTTAAAAATACATAGAAAACATATATCATAGCTATAATTACATGTCAAATATATTAAAATCGAACATCAGATATAGGTTAATTAATAATAATTATGATTGCATTTCAGTTGCTAATACAGCAACATATAAAACATGTGTGTAATTGTAATATTATAATCTATAAAAATAAATTTCTATTTTCTCTACTTAACTTAATATGTGAAAAAATATAATAAAATTATTATACTTGACGATAACTTATTAATATCAAAAAGGAGAATTAAAAAGTGCGAATTAGGACCAAGATCAACATATTTTTTGCTATTAGTTTTGCAGTTGTCATAGCAATACTGCTTGCACTAACATCACTCAGTGCAAGGCGTTATTTTGAAGATAATTTATATAAATCAATGCCATACATTGCAAATTCTAGCTGTGCAACTCTTCAAACACAGCTTAATGTAGGTTTAGAACTTGGAAAAAGTTTTGCATGCCAAGATTATTTAATTCGCTCAATATTAAGTAAAGAAGAAGATGAAGAGCAAAAAGAAATTACAATTAATGCAATGAAAAAACTTAGTGCCACAAAAGATTTCACTACTTCATTTTTTGCTTCAAATATTACTGGAGCTTATTACTCTATACATAATAATAATTTTAAAACAAAAACACTTTCAAGAAATGAATCAAATGATCAATGGTTTTTTGGTCTAATGAAAAGTAATAAAGATGTAGTATATGAAGTAGATTATAATCCTTTACTAGATGCCTTTAATCTTTTTTTTAATTGCAAAATAAAAGATTATAATGGAAACAGTATAGGGATTGGGGGCGTTGCTTTAAATCTTGACAAAATTGTAAAAATAATGCAAGAAAGCATTCCTAGTCCCTCTTCTTTTATTGTTTTAGTTAATGAAAACAATATTGTTTCTCTATCTTCAAATAAAGAGTTGATTGATCAAGATATAACAAATTTAATTCAAAAATTAAAACCATTAAATAAATTTCAAGACATATTAACATATGAAGATGAAAAATTGGGAACAATTGCGACAAAAGAAATTAAAATGGATAATGTGGATTATCGTTTGTTTCTTTTTGCACCTGTTAATGAAAATATTCCTAGCTTTTTCTCCATCTTAAGATATTCAATTTTAAGTGCTGTAATTCTTTTAGCAATAGTAATGTTTTTTAGCAATATGATAATGCGTCTTGTTTTTAGTCGTTTTTCAAAAATGAATGTAGTTTTTAGAGAAATTGCAAATGGCAACTTCACTATTAAAGAAAAAATAACAAGAGATGAAATTGGTGTAATCACTGGTTTTCTAAATAACACTGTAGAAAAAATACGCTCTAGCATTTCTAAAATATGTGATAGCACTGTAGTAATGGAAAAAACAGCAATGACTTTGTCTGAAAACTCAACACAGACAGTTGGAGTTTTAAAACAAGTTGCAGGCAACATTGACGAAGTAAAAGAAAAACTTGAAAGCCATAATGATAGTGTGGTCCACACTGTTTCTACAGTGGCAGAAATGATTAGTGGAATAGAAAATGTTTCTACGTCTATAAAAACGCAGACTGAGCGTGTGGAATCTACAAACAATTTTATTGCAGACATGGTTTTAGGCATAAGAGAAGTAACAAATAGCGCACAAAAAAATATTGAAGCAGTGAAAGGTTTTGATCAAGACATGGGAAAAGGTAAAGAGCTTGTAGAAAAAACAGTTGAACTTGCGAATGTTATGCAAGAACAGTCTGAAGGTCTTTTGGATGCTATCACAGTTATACAAAACACATCTAGCCAAACAAATCTTCTGGCAATGAATGCTGCCATTGAAGCAGCACATGCAGGGGAGGCAGGCAAAGGCTTTGCAGTGGTTGCAGATGAAATTAGGAAACTTGCAGAAGCTTCAGCAGAGCAGGGAGCAAATATAGTAAAAGTGCTACAAGACTTAAAAGAAAAGATTGAATATCTAAACAATATAGGTCCTGAAATGGAAATGAGCTTTGATAAAATTGGTAAAATGATGAATTTTGTTTATATGCAAGAATCTTCTGTTATAGAAACCATGAAAGAACAATATAATAAAAGTGAAGAATGTTTAAAAGCGATGAATCACATTAATGAAGTTGGTTCTGAAATGAACATAGGTTCTACAGAAATGCTAAATGAAGCTTATATTGTCCAAAAGGAGCTAAAAGTGCTTTCTGAACTTGCTTCTAACATTATGCGTGCTGTCCAAGATGTTTTTTCAAATGTAATGGCAATAAATGATAGAGGCATGAAAGAAGTTGATTTTATAGTTCAAAGTAATAAAGAAAACATAAAAAAGGTTACTCAAGAGTTAGGTCAATTTAAGGTTTAAGTGCATATTGATAACTATCTAAAAATATAATATTGTTTTTAATATGTTAAAAAGTATTTTGGTTGTTGTTGACATGCAAAATGACTTCATTCAAGGTTCATTAGGCTCAAGCGAGGCAGTTGGTATTGTTGAAAATGTTAAGAAAAAAATAGAAGAACACAAAAACAAAGGCTCTCTTATTGTTGCAACGCTTGACACACATGATAATAACTATCTTTCCACTCTTGAAGGTAAACTCCTCCCCGTTCCTCATTGCATAGAAGGTTCATGGGGGCATGAGATTAATGAAGAGGTGAAGCTAGCTTTACCTCTTGAAACTCTTTATGCAAAAAAAACTACTTTTGCTAGTTTTTCATTAATAGACTACATTGGATCATACATTAAAAGCGAAGGTTCAGAACAAAACTCAACAGAGCTAGAAATAATAGGTCTTTGCACTGATATTTGTGTGGTAAGTAATGCTTTATTATTACGTTCTGCATTTCCAAACATGAAAATTACTGTCTTTTCTAATGCATGTGCAGGAACCACTAAAGAAAAACATTTTGCAACTCTTGAGGTTATGAAAAGTTGCCAAATTAATGTGGACTAAAATAAATGTTAAAAATAGGTTTAGGATATGATTTTCATACATTAAAGGAAGGTCGCCCATTAATGCTAGGTGGCGTACACATTCCATTTGAAAAAGGGGAGATGGCTCATTCAGATGGTGATGTGCTATTACATGCAATAATAGATGCTTTACTAGGAGCATCGGGCATTGCAGACATAGGGGAACTTTTTCCACCAAGTGAAGCAAAATGGAAAGACATTTCTTCTTCAATATTATTAAATATGGCGTGGCAAAAAGTATTAAAAGAAGGTTGGAAATTAGAAAATATAGATAGCATCATTATCATAGAAAAGCCTAAACTAAAGCTTTATAGAGAAAAGATTATTGCATCAATAGCAAACATACTAAATGTGGAAGAAGAAAAAATATTTGTTAAATTCAAAACTCACGAAAAAATGGGAGATATAGGTCAAGGCAAAGCTGTATCAAGCATGGCAACAGCACTAATCTCCAAATGAAAAAACACACTAAAACTTAACTTAATTAAAGCATGTTACATCACCCTGTCTCCATACTCTATAATTAAATCAACCTCACCTTTAGAAAGCTTTAATGCGTTTGCAATTTCATCAACTTTCCATCCCTGCTTGTGAAGGCTTAACACACTTTCTCTAGTATTTAATGCTGGTGCACCACTTTCCTTATGTTGGGATGGGGTGCCCTTATAAAGAGAAGAAAGCATTTTTAACTTTTCATCGGTGCTAGAAGACAACTCTGTAAGCCGTGTTTCCACCGAAGCAAGCCATGATCTTGAATCTTGCAACTTGCTAATTTTTGAATCCATGCTTCCTAACATTTCATCCAAAGCAACAAGTTTTTCAAAAACACTATCTGCCTTATCTTTATTAAACATTAAAGCTTGCATTGACGTTTTTAAGTTTGCAATTTCAGAAGGCATTGTAGAAATATCAGACTTAAAAGTTTTAATCTCTCCTTCTAAAACTTTTAACTGCTCAAAAGCCACACCAATACTTTCTGCTGTTTGTTCTAACACAACCTCTTTTTTTTCTAACCTTTCATAACGCGTATTCACTTTAGTAATGCTTTCTTCAACTTTCCGTACTTGCACTTCAAAGGTTTGAATATTGTCGCCTGTATTCCTCAATGCTTCAATCTTTCTGTCTATATTATTAGAAATATCATCTAGCTTAGAAAATTCTTTTTCTATCTTCTCAATTCTTCCTCTTTCATTCATAAAAGTTGAAATCTTTTCTTCAATTTCTTCTTCCATCTTGCAAACTCTAGCATATTGATTATTAATTTCATCCATAGCTTGTTTATAAACATCAAACCTTGAAACCTCACCTTTAAGCTTTTCTATAGATTTTTCAAGGTCTAACTTTAATTGATCTGCTTTTTCAAAAACCCTAGTTTGAGTAATAAAAGCATTTTGCTTTTCATCAATTTCTTCAATAATCTTATTAAGGCGAGTTGCATCTGCTTGTATTTTTAAAGTAGCTTTTTCTTGAATCTCATCTAAATTCTCTCTTAATTTATGAATTACTTCTCGTATATTGTCTACTGAAACACTAGTATCGTGATTTGCTTCCTGCACTTTTTGCTCTATAGATGCAAAGGCTTCTTTTAGCTTACCTTCCACGGAAGTAGAAAGGGCTTCTGCATCTTTTTTAAATTGCACTTGAGCTATAAGGGCTACATCATTTAATTCATTAACTTTTTCCTTAAAATCATTAAACAAAGCTTCATTTTTTGCTAAAAGCTCATTATAATGTCCATCATATTCATCTTTTAGAGCTTTCATTGCATCTGAAGTTACATTTTCCATACCTTTTATTTTATCTTCAAATAGAGACTTAGAAGAATCGAACTCTTGTTCCATGCTATTTTTCCAAAGCTCAAAGCCTTTTTTAATAGCCTCAAATTCAGTATTTGATGAAGCCTTTGTCTCTTCAATTTTGTCTTTTAACTCTTTAGCAGCATCTTCAAGATCAAAATAGTGGGAGCTTAAAGAATCTTTTAACCCAACTTTATAGTCTGTAAGCTCTTTATCCATATATTGACGTGCTTTTTCTAACGCTACATCTATTTCTTGCTTTAAATTTTCAGCATGTTTTATAATAGACTCATCTGAAGTGGAAACGCGTTTTGAAAGATCGCTTTCAATATTTTGAACCTTTTGGTCAAGACCTGCAAATTGACCTTGATACTCCAGTTCTAATTTTGCAACTCTATCTTTAAGCTCTCCCTTATAAGCATCTTCAATTTCTCTTCTTTCTGCCTCTTTTTCCGAAGACAAAAGTTGCAATTTTTCACTTACATCTGCTTTTAAAGTTTCAAGTTTAAAGTTTATTTCATCTCCACGTTTAGTAAGGCTATTTAAGAAATCTTTTTCAAACAAACTTAATTTTTCACTTACATTTTCTACTGCTTTAGACTTTAATAGCTCAACATTAGAATCTATATCATTTAATTTTATGCTTAACTTCTCCATTTCTGAATCAAAATTCTTAGCAAATGTCTGTTGTTCTAGCTTTAAAATTGTTGCACTATGTTCAAACTCTTCTTTAATTTTTGTTTTAGTATTTTCAATAGCCTTTTCCAGTTCTTCTTGCATAACATCTGTACCAGAAATCAAGTTTTCAAACTTCTTAAACCTCATTTCAAAAAGTTCATTAAAGCTTAAAATCTTCTTATCTGCCTTGTGTGAAAGCTCATCAATATTTGCTTGTAGACCTAAAAGCATTGTTTTCATTTGCTCAGTGCTATTTTTCTCTCCATTTTTAAATTCATTTTCCAAATAAGATGCTGTTTCCTTCAAAGCTTTTTCTGCTTCATTCATCTTTTGAATTAACAAAGAACTTTTATTATTTATATCACGCTCAGTCTCTTCAAAATCGTGTTTAATCCTTTCTACAAATGAAGAAACCTGCATTTCCCAGCTTTTCTTAAACTCATCCACATAAGCTTTATCGCTTTCAATATCTGCTTTTAATGATGTGCTAACATTATGCACCTCTTCTTTTAATGCCTTATTGTTGCTATCAATATATTCTTTTAGCTCAAAATTAGTGTGTAATTCTTTATCTTTAATTTCATCTATATTATTTTTTAACAATAATTCAAGATTAGAAAAACTTCCCCTAAGAGAAGACTTATAATTTTCCAACTCACTATTCCATTCTGCTTTAAATGCTTCAAGGGCACCTTTACTCTCCAAAACATCAGAACTTGTTTTTGCTTTTATGCTTTCTATTTCTTTTAGCACAGCATGGGAAAAGTTAGCTATTTCATCTTTCATACTTTGAATGTTATTATTGATACTTTGATGCATATCTTGATTAAAGTTTTCAGACGCCACTTTAATCTGAGCTACGTTTTCGTTTAAGGCTATTTCAGCGTTTGAAAGGTCGTTTGTTAAAGTAGTGCTATAATCATTAATTTTATTTATATACTCTTTTCTAAAAGCCTCTGCTTCTTTTTCCACATCGCTTAGCTTTTCTGTCATGCTTTCTTTAGTCTTACTTAAAGACTCATTAAATAAAGTGCGGGTATCTAACATTCTTTTTTCTGCTAATTTTTGCAAATTTTCAAATGCATCATCTTCAAGAGTGTGAGACTTTTTTCTTGCCTCTTCAAACGCTGCATTATAAGTTTCATCTAGTTTTTTACTTGCGTCATCAAGAAGAGTGGTGGCACTTTCTTCTGCTACAGAAAGACGTGCTTCTATATTCTTTATTGCTTCCTCAACATCGCTTAAGATTTTACCCTTATAGCTTTCTAATTGTTCGTGTGCAATATTTGTAAAATGCTTTTGCATTTCGGGAATGGAAGAGTTTAAAAGGTCTAACTCATCTTTTGCAGATGCAACCTGTTTTGCAAGGCTATCGATAAAATCCACTTCTTTACTAACTTGTGCAATGTTTTTCTCTGCAAGTTTTGCCATATTCATAAGTTTTTGCATTTCGTCTTCTGAATGGACCACACGGTTTTCTAATTCTTTTATTGCATTCATTCTTCCTTCCAAGCCTTGAGCTTTTGCCATAAAATCTGAAGAAAGAGAATTAAGCCTTTTTGCAAGCACATTGCCTTCTTTTTTTGCAACTTCTAGCTCTGTAGTGATATTTTGCAAGTCGTTAGTTCTGTTGGTAACATAGGTATTAAAGTCATCAATCACTTTCTCTGAATATCTTCTAACCTTTTCTAGTGAATTGTTATTTCTATCTAAATATCTAATGAACAAAGAAATAGCGACGTTTATCGCAATAATTGTAACGCCAAGTAGCACACTTTCCATAAAACAGCCCCACCTTTAACCACTATAATGCAACAATACTTCTAACTAGAAGTTTTATAAATTTTCTAACAACTGCCGATAATCCGAAAAGATGATATCAGGCACTTTAGATTGAAATTTAAAAGATTTAAAAAGATAAGTATTAATTAATGCTGTCTTCATTCCAACAGACTTAGCCCCTAGCACATCATACTGCATATTATTACCAACATAAAGCACTTTTTCAGGCAAAACATTAAGCTCCCTAGATAGGAAAAGAAAAGGAAAAGGAGAAGGTTTTAACGCTCCAACATTTTCCGAACTAAGAGCTACGTCGCAATATTTCATTACTCCCCAAACATCACCTTTTTGTTCCGGTGGAAAATCTGAAAGCAAAGCAATTTTTAACCCTCTTTTTTTTAAGTTAGAAATTACTTCCACAACATGCTTATATGGTTTAATTTTAGAAAATACTTTCTTCCAACCTAAATATATTTTTTCTTCTACTAAAGCCTTTATTTCTTTTTCATTTTTTTTTAAGCGAGTGCTTAACATCTTTGCTTGAAAAGAAAAAAAATCATCTTGCAATAAATCAGGATTTCTTAATTGATTTTGCCTAATTTCGCGTCTTACTTTTCCGAAAGCTTTCATTAGAGAAAAATGTCTTAATATAAACGGAAAAATTAAACAATAAAATTTCCATTCAGGATATAAAGTGCCGTCTATATCAAAGGCTACAGCTTCAATTTCTCTCATCTTCATACCCTTATATTTTATACTATATACATTTTGTTTTGTCTATAGAAAAAACAAAGGTGAGATAAAATCTTATGCATCTTTTACCTCACCTTTTTTAATAGCATAATTTATAAAAGATATTTTAAAAATAAGCACCAAAGTTACCAATTCATCTAAAACGAAAACGCCCTGCAAAAGAACTTTTAAATTTCTTTAATCTTTCTTTTGTTAAAAAGATGAATCATCCTTAAAAAAGGAAGAACATTTATTAATAGTTAAATGTGTTTTTTAACAAGATTTTCTAATTCTGTGTTATCTATGTATCCAACACTTCTTTCAATTTCTTTCCCACCTTTAAACACAATTATTGTTGGAATGCTCATAACAGAATATTTCTTTGCTAATTCCCCTTCATCATCCACACACACTTTTCCAAAAACTGCCTTATCTTCAAAACCTTTTGAAACCTCTTCAAACACAGGTCCTAGCATCTTGCAAGGTCCACACCATGGGGCCCAAAAGTCTACCAAAACAGGATTAGAAGATTTTAATGTTTCATCAAAATTTGCGTTTGTTAAATGTAATAATGCCATAACACACTCCTTAATATGTAAGCGCTAATAATCTAATAGATTTTGCACAAGATATATAATACTATAAAAAAAGCACTTTTTTCAATATAAATTTATAAATATTCTTTTTTTAAGCTTTCACTTATGCTAAAATTAAACTCTTATTGTTAATAGATAAGTCCTTAAAATTAATAGACTTTCATCCTAAGCCAAAGCATCATCGTTTTTTGCTAGGTAATAGTCTAAAAATCTAATTAGAGAAAAGATTCCCTCTTTTAGCTAGCAGGATGCCTCCGTCTAGCTAGAAGGAGGTCTCCCGTTAGCTAACGGGACGCCTCCTTTTAGCTAATCGGCGGGGTCTAGTGTT
>CAUUIE010000001.1:0-50600 GCA_963545065.1 uncultured Treponema sp. | reverse complement strand
AAAATGCTATTGCATGATTTTTCTCGTGAAAAGACTCATTATCATATTTTTTCTCCTAGTCTTGAAAAAGTTTTGCAACCTGATCAAGCAGGGGGAACTGGTATTTTTTTAGGTAAAATATTAGATGTCATTGTTGATTTTGCCTCTCCTTCTCCTAATTCTTATGTATATTTTTCTTCTAAACATAAATTAAATGTTGGAGATAGCATTAGAATACACGAAAAAAATGATAAGAAGCGAGAAAGCTTTAAAATTATAGAACTAAAAAATAAATACGAAAAACAATTTGTTAAGATTGCAGGTGTAGCTAAAATAGGAGATTTTGTATATTTAATTCAAGAAAAAAACACAAAACGCTACCCGCACTTATTACCAAGTAACCTAGATAGATATAAACTTAAGCCTAGTGATGAAAAATTGCCAGATTTAGTTTTAGATTCTGAAAACTACTCAAAAGAAAAAAGTAAGTATGACATAGGTAAAAGACAAAAAAAAGACTTTTTCCCAAAGGGACTATATGTTCAAGTTTCATCTTTTAACAACATCAATATTTTAATTTCTGGTGCTTTGCGTCCCGCAAAGTTAATAGTTAATTTGAACGAGGAAACAAAAAAAACTATAGAAAACTATGAAATGCAAAAAGGCATAAATCCTTTTTCTAAAAAAGATACAATAATATCGCTAGACCCCTTTTTAACAGAAGAAGCATTGGAAGAGATTGAGGATACTTTAACATTTTTGCTGGAAAGTGGATATTTTTCTTTTGTTTTAAATAATTTAGCACAGATTAAAATCTTAAAAGAGATAGAAAGAAAACTTAAAAACATTCACTTAAATTTAATTGCTGGACCTTACCTTTATACATTTAATCGCTATGCAATAAAATATTTTGAAGACAATGAAATAACAAAAATTATTTCGCCTATAGAAAACTCATATAGTAATGTAGAAAATTGTTATAAAAGCAGAGGAACTCGTCAAAATGTTTTATTAACCATCTTTGCCTACCCAGCTCTATTTAGGATTAGCTCTCCATTACCTAGCTCATATAATTTCTTTTATATTAGAGACAAAGAAAAAATGACATTTAAGGCTTTCTCAACACCTTCTAGGTCGTTTGTGTTGCCTGAAAAACCTTTTTCCATCACACATAGAGTGGGGCATCTTAGAAAGAATGGCTTTGAACACTTTTTGCTTGATTTTTCTCATACTGCAATAAATACGAAAGAATATAAATTTATTCTTAATGCTTTTAATAAAGAGGAATATATAGAAGACAGTTCATATTTCAATTGGAAAGAAGGTTTTTATCAAGAACCAAAAAAGTAGATTATTAGGCTTTTTGAAGAGGTCTAACTCGCTTTTTTATGAACCCATCATACTATTTACTTACATAGTAAATAGTAATTTCAACATAATAAAACATGAGTTCCTTATATTCTCTTCATACCTTGTAAAGCATAAAACTAAACAATATAATGAACACTACAATATTGAGCTTTTTTGCTTAACACACAACAAAATGAGGAGTGTAAGATGTTTTCTACTGTAAAAAATACATTAATTGAGCTAAAAGATCGATTTAAAACGATGCCCATAATTTACATAACAATCTTACTATTAGGCGGTATTGTACTTTTCTATCAAGATGTCCCAGAAAGCTTCATGCCTATTATTCTACTATCTAGCACAATAGTCTTTTTTCTTTCAGACTACGTAACAAATCTTTCAAATATAAAAAAATGGATTATTGCGATCCTTGTATATATTTTTATATCTTTTGTATACTATTTCTTCATAAGTACATATAACTCACTGATAGAACAATCAACTCTTTCTCTGATGTACCTTTATCTATTCTTTTCAATCAATTTATATTTATCATCTTCAAAAAATTATATTTTTGAAATAAAAACTAGGATTATACATATATCAATCTCTTTTGCTCTTTTTGTTGCAACATACCTATGTCTATACTTTAGTCTTCTACTTATTTACGCAATTCTTTCAAAACGTTTTGATTTTTTTTATAGTTATACTTATGCTTTCCGAATAGTAACTTCGATAACTGCAATTATCTTTTTTTCAATTCTTTCCATATATAAGAGGAAAGAAAACTATGGCTCATCAAAATTTTTTATCTTTGTTTTTTCTAGATTGATCCCCCTAATGCTAATCTTTTTCTTGTCTATTTCTATTATATATTTTTCAAAACTTAACATTAAATATGATTCTAAAATAGATTTTATAGACTTCAATTACATAGCTCCCATACTAACCTTTTTAATTTTTCTTTCCCTAGTGATGATTCAAATAACAGGTAAGATTGAAAAAAAACTAAAACTTCTTTTTATTCTTGCAATAATAAATTCTATACTAGTTGCAGTTTTTTACCTTAGGTATGCAAAACTTTCATCCAGCATTCACTATTTATTAATTTACCTTTTAATAGCAAGTTATTTTTTGATCATTTTGCTAAAAAAGAAAGGCGTAACATACATTGCAAGCTATATTATAGCTTTAATAATTCTTATATATTTTACACCAATTATAGGGGTAATAAATTATGAGAAATTTATAAATGAAATAGATAGTAATATGTACAAAAATAACATAACATTGCATCAAGAGAGAAAAGAAAGATCAAATAAGTTAGATGAGGAAAGAAAAGATACAGAAAATTTTTATTATCACTTTCCTGCTCCCTCTGAAAAAGTAAAATGGATTATTAAAAATGAAAACTATAGTGATATACTAATAGGAGTGAATATCGGAACATCTCAAGATGGAAAGCATTCTAAAGATAATTATTTTATATATAGAAATTATGAATTTAGATTGTCAAAAGATGGAAAGAAATTAATTGTAAAAAATACAATTAAAGATTTAATCGAAGAATTTGATCTATATAACACAAAAAAAAGTAGAAAGAATAATGAAACAATTGAATTTGATAGTCAATATTTTAAGTTAATATTATCTAGTTACTCATTTAATAACTATAACAAATATATTAGTTTCAATGTATATTTTTATGATAATGAAAAATAGGAGATAGCTTATGCAAGGAATACCACTGGTAGAATATTTTAAACCGTATTTGAAAACATTTGTAGAAGAGGCATCTAGTGAAGGAGAAGTAACAACTGAAAGTGTTTTAAAAGAAGGTCATCCAAAATCAAAACAACTTCTTTATTCTCTTATGCAAGATGTGTTGGAAGAAGGTTCTGAATTCAGAAATGAAAACAATGTTTCAGATTTTTTGAAACAAGTAAAAAAAGGAAAAAAAGGAGTTATTTTAGCAGAACATTATAGCAATTTTGATTATCCAATGTTTGCTTATCTATTGGAAAAAACTGGAAGTGATGGAAAAGAATTAATTGATCGTACTTATGCAATAGCTGGCATAAAATTGAGTGAAGAAAATCAATATATTTCAGCTTTAGCAGCTGCTTTCAACCGAATTTTTATATATCCTAGCCTGTCTATAGAAAAAATAGAAAACAAAATAGAAAAAGAGGAAGAAATTAAAAAAGCTAGGGCAATTAATATTGCTTCAATGCGTGCTATGGATAAACTTAGAACATCAGGTCATCCTATTTTAGTCTTCCCATCAGGCACGCGTTACAGACCTGGCAAACCAGAAACAAAAACTGGAAGAAGAGAAATTGATAGCTACATCAAGTCTTCTGACATAATGCTTTTGCTTTCTATAAATGGAAATTGCCTGCGTATTTCTGAAACAAATAGTATGGAATTAGATTTGATATATAAAGATAAAATGATTATAACAGCTAGCCAGGTCTATGATTGTACTACTTTTCGAGAAAAAATTAAAGAAAAAAATCCAAACAGCAGTGATATCAAACAAGATGTTGTAAATGAAGTTATGTGTATATTAGAAAGTATGCATAAAGATGTTGAGAAAGGAAGAATATAATATGGAAACTTCTAAAAATATCAATTTTTAGAAGTTTCTTGTTTGGAGTGACTAAATGAAACATATAATTGAACTAAAAGTAAGAAGTTATGAGCTGGATTCTTACAATCATGTTAATAATGCTGTATATTTAAATTATCTTGAGTATGCAAGAATGGAATATTTAAACAATATAGGCTTTGATTTTAAGTCATTAACTGAAGAAGGCTATATGCTTTATGTTACACATGTAGACATAAAATATAAGTTTTCTGCAAGATTAAATGAAAGGTTGTTTATAGAAGTTGAACATACAAAACTAGGAAAGTTATCAGGCACATTTCATCAAGTTATAAGAAACGCAAATAATCAAGTTTGTGTAGAAGCTGATGTCTCTTGGGGTTGTGTAAATAGGGAGGGAAAGCCCTCAAAAATGCCTGAAAAATATATCGTGGACGGTTTAAAACCTACTGAATCATAACACAGAACATGGCTTATTGTGAGTAGCGATGTAACCCACACTAATGATATCTCGAGGTCTACACAGCTTTTCAGAAAAAAGCAAACATCATCACTTAAACGTAATTGTGCAGACACTACCACACAACTTTTTTAGTGTCAAGAGGTTTTTTACCTCAAATCAAAAAAATCCTCATAAATAAGTTGCAAAGCTTGGATTAAAAGCTCTAAAACCAATAATATTTTTTGCCTCGTTAAAAGATAACTTTTTGCTAATAGCAAAAAGTTATCTTATTCCAACCATAAGCCTATTCCAAAGCTCAATAACAAAACAGGAAACATTCAAAAATGCTATCCTCTTAACTCTTTTATAAAGAGGAACTTTCTCAAAAAAAAATCTTTTTCTTAAAAGCCTTTATTGCAATAAAAATAATCAATCCAAAAAATAAAATAGAAGTAGCTATCCCCCAAAAGCGTCTCCACTTTCTAGCCTTATTCAAAGCTACAGTCAATTCTTCAATCTTGTCCAGCTGTCTCTTTTGATGAGCCATCACCTCGCTCTCGTATACGTTGAATGAGTCGCTTAAGTTCTGCAATAAGGTCTCCCTCTCTTTCAATGCCATCTTCAATATTTCCACTGTAGCCTTCAATGAGGTATGTTGCATTCTCAATTGATTGTTCGCTTTCTGCAATTCTTCCGATATTTTTTCTAACCTCACTAACTCCTCTTCCGTCATAAAGTAATCGGCTCGTAGTGGAACAAGAAATAAACAAAATAGCAAAAATAATAAAACAACAGTTTTTAATAAGTCCATACATTATTTTTCCTCGCTTTCATCATCTTCCATTTCTTTTTTTGCTTTTATTAAATTTGACAAATAACATTTATTTTTCTTAATAGGAAAAGTCGTTGCCTGCTCTTTTATGCTAAAAAGCAAAAACTTACTTTCTGCTTTTTTATAAAGCAAAATCTTTTTCTTAACATTTGCAATATAACAATTCACACATTGCAAAAGCCACCTCTTAACTAAAGAAATTACATTTTTTTCAATCTTTTCCCATTTAGGATAAACTTCGCCACAATGCAAGTTTTGCAATTGTTCAAAAAAAACTAAATAATTTTTTTTGATATCATTAACAATTGAATCTAAATAACGCACTCTATTTTCTTTCATTAGCTTTTTTTTCATATTATTAAAATGCACTCTCTCCATTAAAACATCTTCAAAAATATCCACAACGCAAAGAGAAGGATATTGACAAACTAAATAAGCTTTAAATAGCTTATAAACTTCACCACCAATCTTTTTAACACTCTTAATCAAAGAAGCTTCTAAATAATCATCATAAACAATACTCTTTTTAAATAACACTTTTTGCAAAGCTTCATCTTGATTTTTTTTGACAGTCTCGAGTTCAATATCTTTCTTAAAAGCCTCTAACTTATCATCAAATTTTTTACCAATAGCAACACTTTTATCTCCCCAACCAAATTGAATACCTCGCAACATCAAAACAATAAAAATAAGAATAGCAATAATGGTGATACTAACCCAGCCTGCTATACTAATGTTTTCAAACAACTGACTCATTTTTTTTTACCCTCTCATTCTCAAACTTCAAAAAAACTCATTTTTTTTCACTTTTTTTTTTAGCTCTTAAAACTAGATGTAGTATAACTTAAAAGCCTTTTTGATGTGTCAATTGGAGATTTTTACCTCTTGACACACTTTTTTGAAAAAACTAAATTCAATTTAGCCTAGCATAGCTTACTAGGTCGCCATTCAATACATCCCCCACAATCAGATGGCAAGCTACCTTCAAAATCACAGCTCAGAAATATGCTAGGCGACCAGAACATAATTAAAAAAGTTCTCGTGGTTGCTCCCTCCCTAGCATTTGACACTGCCATAACAGAAATAGGTTCAGATAGCCTTTGCCTGCGTATGTTGAACGCTCGGACATATAAGCAATTTTCATTCACATCTCAACAGAAAATAATTACAAAAGCCTTAACTAAAGTAATTAATAACCCTCGCTCCCTCGCCTCGTCCGTTAGAGATTTTTTAGTAATCTCACGGACGGGCGGGGGGCGAGGGGTTAAGGCTTTAGGAACAAAGGAAAGAAAAGGAAATAAGAGGCAAATGACTTTTACAGTTTCAAATGATGTAAAACGAAATAGCCACAGAATAACAAATGGTAATGATCAAAGACTACTTCTTGGTGGGTTTAAGCACCACTATGTTCTTTACACAAAGGGGGTACACATAAAAGCAAAGCAAAAAAACTACACAAGCCCCCCTTAATCTTCTTTATCCTTCAGAAACTGTCAAAACATAAATACTATTTATAGGGTCAAAAACTAAATACACCTGCCCTGCAACATGTGGGTCTTCTTTTGGAATATTGTTTAAACAAAAGCCTTCTTGCACTGTTAATAAATTAGTTTGAACATTTTTAGAATAAAAAACATCTGCAATTTGCAAAGCACTCATAATAAAATCTTTAAAAAAAACGTCAGGTGGGAATGTTTTCAAACTAATACAATCTTGATATGCTTGTAAATATTCTTTGTGATATAAGGAATAAGGCTTTAATTCTTGCCAACTCGTCCCCATCCATTTATAAAGAACGCCTGCCGTAAACTCACTAATTCTATTATGTCCCATCAAAAAAAAGTCTTCTGCATTAAAGCTTTGCTCTCCTTTTTCATATAATACAACTACATTTTTATCAACAGTGCCCACACACAAACCTTTATACTTTGAGTCTTTTTTAAGCTTTCCTTGAATTACCTCTTCTGCCTTAATTTGTTTTTTTTCTTCTTCTATTATTGGTAGCTTAATATTTGCTTTTAAAAATTGCCTCTCTCCATAATCCAACTGTTTATGAAACATCATAAGATGAGAAAGGCACACATCAAAATGAGGAGATTTTTTGTAGTAATAAGAGTCAACAGCATGGAGGCTAAAATTAGAATAATCTTCTTCACTGTGGCTCTTCTCTTTAAAGTTGAAAAAAGATGCCTCATATTCAGGTTTATTAAAAATATCTTCATATTTTTGAATGTTTATTTTGTTTATTTTATTTTCATATTCATTAATTTTAATTTCATTAAAATTGATAAATATTTTTTTTTCAACTGTCAAAGAATAAGTTTTATACCAATCACCACTATTAGAAAAGTGAGGTATAGCTATATAGTCAAAAAAAGATAACACCATAACATGAATATATTTTGGCGTTATTCCCATTAAAGGATCGTGCAATAACTTTAGTTTAAAAAAAGTATAAAAACTATCATCAGCCATCTTAAAACCAAAATGCAAAACACCATCTTTAATAAGACCGACATCATAATTGCCAATATTCCAAAGCTCCACATCACCTGCCAAACTATTCACTTTTAGCCAAAAAGCTAAAGTATGATTTTTTGCACCGCTGCCAATATCTTCATATCGAGTTTTTAGTTGTTTGATATTAAAAATAGGCTTTTTAGCTTCCCATCTAAAACTGCCATCTTTAATAGTAGACTGCCAATAAAACCTAAAAGCTGTGTCTAAAAATTTTTTGTCATTATTATGTCTAATAAGAAAAGGAAAATCTTTTTTATTATCATCCCAAACATTTTTAAGACATTCAAAAATAGGAGCACTAAAATTTAAATGATTTTCATTCTGTGATAAATCTAAAATATTGCCACCTTGAGAAAATAACTCATCATTTCTAATTACACGACTCACCTCATATTTTAATGCTGATAGATCTTTTTGACTTTGTTCATATATGAAATAAGCCCAATCCCACCATGCAATAATATAATCCGTTGGCGTTTCTCTTTTATCAAAACTAGGGGGCTCCCCTGGCTTATAACCAGGGTCTGGCTCAGGATAATTAGGTGGGAAAGGTGGGTCGGGGTTCTCTATCGGTGGTTCGATAGGATGTTTAGGCAAAGTATTACCCTTCGCCATGTAATAAATAGGCGAAGAGCTTTCAGGTGGCAAAACATACCTAAAAGAAAGATAGTTAAGGGTTTGTCTTGCCTGTTCATAACTCTTTAATTTTGAAAAATATAATAGCAAGGTTTCAAAAGTTTCTTTTTTATAATTTTTAAGAACATAAATATTTCTAAAATTAAAATAAAAAGTTGGAGGAATTTCAGGCAATCTAATACGCACATCGTACCATTCCTTATTTTGCCAAACGTAAGTGTTGCCTAAATAAGAGTGAAGAATTTCAAAATCATCTTCATGTAAATCCTTTAATGGAACTGGCAAAAAAACATTAGAAATATCATTTAATTCTTTTATCTTTTCTTCTTTTGTATTAAAAATAGTTATTAATTTTTCTTTATAACTTTCTCGCTTATATTCATTTAAATAAAATCCTTTCTCTCCTTCATTACTTCCTGCCTCGTCCAAACTTGTTAAGATACGAATAGGTATATTGCCATCATTTATCTTAAAATAAAGAGTTATAGATTTTTCACTTTTTTGTGCTCTAATATAAGAGCACACATTTAAGCAATAAAGAGTTTTTAATTTAAAAGAGGTTAGGCTTATTTCCGTGCTCTCAGAAAAAAAATACACTTCTTTTTGTGGTCTCGCTTTTGAGAAGTCTTTTCCATCCAAGCGTCTTACCTCAATAACATACCCATCATTCCCCCCCAAACAATCCCACGCAATATTGAGCTGCTTATTACATGTAAACGCTCGTAAATTAAATGGCACGCAAGGTTTCTTAAACAACTCTACAATTTGAGGCTTTTGAAAAAGGGAGTCAAAAGGATTAAACAAAAAGCCACCTATTCCATAGGTTTGATGTAGTTTAGATGCTTTTTTACTAATTTTTATTTCAACAATATTAGCTTTTAATTGTAACTTATTTTTTGAATATAACAATAAAACCTTATCGTAAAGGCTTACATTTAAATTGCTTTCAATTTCAAAAGAATAATTTTCTTTTTTTTGTGCTTCTAAAAAATGTTCAGTAGCTTTTTTTAATAGAGTGTTAAAATCTTTTATATTTGAATCTTCAACCCTCTCTTCAATAAAAGAAAGAGAAGGCAGCTGTGTTTGTTGCACAATATTCAAGTCTTTTAATAGCTTCCCTTCTTCAGTGCTTTCATCTATCTTATCGGGCAAATAAGCATTCAAAACTTCTTTTAAAGAATTATCAGGATTTTGAATAAAAGTATTATAAAGGCAAATATATAAAACATCTTGCCCCTCACCTTCGCCGTAATAATGTAACATCTTAGAGTTTTCAGTTTTCTTTTTAATGCTTTTTAGAATGTAATTATTAAGTCTAGTAGCCTCTCCCTCATGGAGTCTAAAAATATGAGAGTCATCAATATATTCATTTAACTTTTTCTTTATTCTTATTGGATTAAAATCATTTTTTGACATTTTAATAAATAATTGAGGGTTGCCTAGCACGTCAATTTTTAAATCTATTGTTAGATTATATTTTGTTTCATCCAACAACTTTGTCATAGCATCATACAAAGTTAAACCATCAAACTTAATCTTAGAATTAAAAAAAGAAAAAACTTTTTGTGTTATCTCTTCTTTTTCTACTATAGATGAAAGATAAAAGTTTATTTTTGCAAAATTAAAAGGTGGTATATCTTTTCTTGTTAATATTTCAAAACCATGTAACACAGGTGTGAAACCTCTCACAGTGCGTTTTTCTAAACTTCCTGCTCCATTATAAACCTCTAAAGTTGAATAATCTTGAACCCAGTCAGGATTTTCGTAGATAAAAATAAATTGGATTGCTAAAAATCTTTTTTCACTTGGAAGCTTCACCCCCTCTTTTTTCTCAAAGTCTTTTTTGCTTCTATCAAAAGGAAGATATTCAGCTTTCTTAAATGCCTCATTTATCGTTTCTATATTATTTTTATCAAAACATTCATCTTGCTCTATTGCTTTAACGTTAATAATTGTTTTGCTTCCTAAGCTAGCAGTAAAGCGTAAAAATCTTTGTGGGTATGCTTCAGTAATATTTAAATTTTTATGATCGTAAAAATGATTATAATAGTTATGGTTATCCCCTAAATCGAACCAAAAGACAATTGCCCCTTCCGTGTAATATCTATATTCATTTTTTGCTTCATAATCTTTATTAAAAGCTAAGTGTAAATCTCCATCTTTAATTTTTCCAAACTCGATATGAGCGGCACTTAACACGCCATGAGCTATTTCTGCATTTTCGTCATAGCCACTAGTGATTGAAGAAAAATCTTTTTTTTTTGATTTTAAGATGGGAACGTATGAATAAAAAAGATTAGAAAAAATTGTAGCCAATGGTAAAGACTGAAAATTATTAAAAACCTTTGGTAATTTATAATTTTTTAAAATGCTTTCAAAAGTGTTAAAAGTGATAGAAATATTTTTAAGATTGATTTGAACTTCTGCAATAAAACCGGAGGCTACGTATTGAAAAGTTTTAGTATTTTGATTCATCTCTTCAGTATATATTGCAACATAAACTGCCTCTTTGTTAGGTAATTCTGCAAGTTCTATCTTTCCGCTTCCCTCTTTATTCGCTTTTTTTGAAAATGAAAAAGAGACCTCATTTTTAACTTCGATAAGGCTTAAAGCTTTGTCAAAAAAATATATCATAATGTTTTTTTATAAAACTCCCATTAATAATAAATATCTTGCCAACTAATTATTATTTGATTGTCTATGGTGTCAGGCAATAAACACTCTCTATTAATTATTATTTTATGTTCCTCTTTTGTAAGCATTAAAGGATTAAAAATTGAAGAGCTATCAAGCACATCATGCAAAATAGAATTATCCTTTAGTCTTACAATTCCATTTTGAATATAAATAGATGAGCGTTTTTTAATTTCGATATCCTTTTTAAATCTAATAGAGGTATTCCCCACGCTTATAAAAGGCACATTAGAAGCTTTTATCATCATTTCTTTAGAGGCATAAATTATTACTTTTGCAAAAGAAGGCACTGTTCCATTAAATGCACATTCATAAATTGTTTTAACAATATTTTCACTATGATGTTCTTCTCCATATCTATATGGAATAGGTGCTATAAGCGTAAAAGAGAGAGTGAAAACTCTGCCAATATTCCAACCTTGATTATAAGTGATTGCAACATTTCCATCTAAAACACAACGATAATAAAAAGGGCTATCATCGTCTAAAAAAAGTAATAAAGGTTTATTAAAAAGGCTTTCAAAAATATCACCTCTAAAACTTTCCACATCAGCTGAAGTGTTTGCCTCAAAATTACCAGTGATTGCAAAGCTTCTGTTTCCTATATTAGCTGCCCCCTCTTGATAAGATGTGCCTGCAATTGAATTAAATTGAGTAAGATTATTTGAAACTTTTAAGCTAGATGAAGCACAATATAAATATTTTGAAAAACTTAACTCTTTGCATTCATTTATGTTAGAAGAGTTTTCAATCTTTATTATCATAATGCCACTATTATAAATTAAAAAGATTTAATCTGTCTCATTTTCTGACTTTTTGGGAAATAATTTATTAAACAAAAGCTCTTTTTTTTCATCAAGGCTACTAACTTCTTCTTCTTTTGCTTCGTTAAATATTGTATATTTTTCTATAGACAACATTTCTGCTTCTTTATTAACAGCACCTAAATAAGCATTAAGATTTTTTTGTTTTAATGCTTCCTCTTTAATAAAAGCATATTCTATTTTTTTTCTTGCTATCTCTTCTTGAACGTCAATTAAACTCATTTCTTTTCTACGTTTTTTCACCTTTTCAATATCTTTTTTTGCTTGAGAATTAGAAATCTTTAATTTTTTTGCAATGTATGGAATGAATGAAGAGATGTCTTCTGCTTGCAATGGCTTTTTTAATATAAGGCTTGCAATTATTTTGAGGTGTTTTTCTTTGTCTTGTTTTCTTCGTTTCTTTTTCATTAGCATATATTATAATATTTTTATAAAAAAAACATTATAATATATATTGATAATTACTAAGTCATCCTTTAATACTATAAAAACATTTTGCCTAATATACTTTTTGCACACCTTTCATCTTCAGTATCAAAAGAGGAGACATTAGCATTAAGATAATTTATTCCATGAGCCAATGCGTCTAAACGATCGGGGCTTTTTTTTGCACCAGGTATCCAATTGCAAAGCTCCGACTCCAACAGGTCTAGATTATTGTCATCTTGTATAATTTTTTCATTCTCATTTTTTTCTGATGTTCCTACGTAAAAATGTAGTCTGCCTTGTTCGGCTAAAATGGAAGCTTGCATAGCTCTCGACTCTTTGTTTTGTGATGAATGAACTCTCTTAATTGGAATAGAAACCCCTGCATTAATTAAAGTGCCTTCTGTCATGTCCCCACCTTGATTATCCTCAACAATACATTCATTAGCTTTGTAAACTTCACTCAAAAACTTAACTCTTGCACTCCATTCAAAAGGACTGCCAATTAAAGAGCCATCGTATAAAATGTAATAATGAGTTTTATCAGAATAATTAGGAGGGGCTTCATTAAAAAGTTTTGTAGGTGCGTCTCCTTCCATAATAACAATAATGCCTGTGTAGTCTGAAGTTTTTTGAGAGTGTGTAATAGCTGGGTCTATTGCTATAATGGTTCGCACTTGATTATAAAGAGACGGAAGAGAAGAAACTCGATTATTTTCGATCCACTCTCTTTTAAATAGAGCGTTGGGGTTATCATCTAAAATCTGCCCTTCTAATTCTTGTAATGCGAGCCTTGTCCCTTCATATTTTGTTATTATTGTATTAAAAAATTGAGGAGATAAATTGCTTTTATTAGAATATGTTGACCCTATAGTTACAACGCAAGCGGCCTCTCCTTTTTTGTTTTTTAGTTTTTCTATCTCTCTTGTAAAAGCTGTGGGTTTTGGAGTTGACGTAACTAAACACAAAGGATTTGCACCAAGACGTAAGCCTAATAAGAGGTTATCAAATGTACTTTCAGGATATTTCCATTTATGCAATTCATCACACCACAAAAACTCACTTTGTGCTCCTCTTGACTTTTCAGGTTCGCTCCCATAAAAAAGAGAAATGGTGATGCCTCCTTTAAAAAAAATCTTTTTAATGGAAGGTCGGTAATCCATGCAAAGACTAGGAGGGCAACACGCTTTTAAGCCCGATTCTCCTTCAATCATAATGTCCCTCACCTCTTCTGCTGTTGCCCCACATATTGAAATACGTTTATACATTCCAGTTTTTATTGCTTCTATTACAGTTTGACAGGCTGTTCGAGTTTTGCCCCATCCACGTCCACATCTTAAAATCCATATATAACGCTCTCCCGTAATCCATTGAAGAGGTGGCAATTGTTCATCACGAGCCCAAAAGCTCCAGTCAAATTTTAATTCATCTAATTCTTTTTCACTAAGATTTTGAATAAAAGATGTAGCTAGCTCTTTGTTTTTTTGCAATAGAGGAAAAGTGATGTTCCTTTTTTTGTGAATGTTCCAATACAATTTTCTCTCCCTCCTTTTTTTTAGTGTAAAATCGATTTATCATATTGTCAAGATATTTTTATTTTATCACTTTTCTTAAATTATCATAAATGGAAAAAACACTAGCAATTTTCGCCTTAGTTTATTCCCCTGTAAAAAGCAGCTTATTCTAAGCAGCACTTCCGCCTCTTTTTCTCTCCTCTTTCTTTTTAAGAAAAAGCAGATTATCTACCCCCTAAAAAAGCGGAAAATGACGCAGTAATGGGGCTTTTTGTCATTTCTTAAAAAAAGAGCCTACCCAAACATTGAGAAACTGCAATCAAAAACCGAGCGGTTTCGCATAGTAAACCTTAGCGGTTTAGGGGGGCGAAACTTATCGGTTTCGCATATTGAAACCGAGCGGTTTCGCTATGCAGGGTTAAAAAAGAGTGGCATTCCGCTACCCCCTCATTTTAAGGCTTAGCTCTTTTTGTGTTTTATTGTTTTGTCAATTGTTTTTATGCTTGTTGTTTTTTTTGTTTTTAATAAAAACAAAAAAAAGAAAAGGAAAAAAGTTTAAAAAAAAGCTTTTGCCCCTGCTACCTATTGCTCTCAAAATTGAAAGACAAAAAAGAAAGTAATAGGCTTGCAAAAACAAAAGCTAAAATAGGAGAGTACATTCAAAACCTATAAGAAATGCACTCTGAAAAAGAAGAATAATAAAATTATTAAACTATGTCAAGAGTGAAACAATAGTAATAATCCATTTTTGATATTCATTCATCTTATTAAAAATAAAATGAATGAATGCAATCTTTTAATGAAGATAGATATTGATTAAAACAATCTTTATTAAAAACATCTTTCCCATCTTGAAAATCTAAATCGATAAACATTTTTGAAATAGTTAACGATTTTATTAAATGATTTTTTAACGCGTCCCTAACTTGCCTTTCTAATTCAAACGGACAAACTTCTTCTTTTATTTCTTCTTTTGGACAATAAGTAGCAACAGTTAAACTGAAATCATTATCTATAATTTCTTCTATAAAAATGTTTTTCTTATCTCCTTCTTCATTAATAAAAGTTATAGGCTCGCCAGTTTTTCTATTCTTCTTAAAAACTATTAATGTTGTGGGGATGTTAGTGTCTTCAAAAGACTTCGCTTTTATTGCTTTTATTGAATCTATAAAATTATTTTTAACTAAATATTCTCTTAAATTTTTCTCTTTGTTTTTTCTATAAAGAATTCCATTAAAACATAAAACGCTAGCTATTCCATCATCTTTTAATAAATATAAAATATGAAAAATAAAAGCATAGTCAGCATAGCTAGGAGGTGGTAGGCATGGCAAGTCCTTAAAGCGTTCATCTTCTTTAGGCTCCCATTTAATGCTAAAAGGATAATTAGCCACGATAGCCTCAAATTTCTTATCTAAAAACTTCGGCTCTTTTAAGGTGTCAGTATTAATTATATTACTATTAGGAATTGTTGCAGCAATAGCACACATATCGGCATTTATTTCTTCACCATATTTTTTAACCTCATCATTAAAATATTTTAACAAACCACCAACCCCACACGTTGGGTCATAAACTTCTTTTACATCTTTCGGAATAGGCTCACATATTATTTTTGCCATGTTAACATCAGAATGATAGATGCCTTGATCTTGAAATTCTTTTTTCTTTGATTTTAATGAAAAGCAATTATTCATAAAAATGAATTATGCAAAAAAGAAATAAATTGACAATAAAAAAAAGATTATTGATAATGAGAATAAGAAAGTCTATACTCGTTATATTATAAAATATATATTAGTCAAGGTAGGTTTTTATGTATAGTGCAATTGAGGTGGCGAATTATATAATAGAATACGAGCATTCTCAAAAAAGAATAATAAGCAATTTGAAATTGCAAAAGCTTTTATATTTTGTTCAAGCCCAGTTCTTTCGCGTGCTAGGAGAGCCTTGTTTTAGCGATAGGATAGAAGCATGGAGCTTTGGTCCAGTTGTGGTAAATGTCTACCATGCTTATAAATATTATGGTGGGTTAGATATTACAAAACTGAAAGATGATGTTGTTGTTGATATTTCACAAGAACATAAGAAAGTAATAAACGAGGTGTTAGAGAAATTTGCTGATACTCCTTTTTATGAGTTGGTAGATATCATTAAACATCAAACGCCTTATATAGAGGCACGTCAGCGAGGGGTACTCTTTTTTGAGAATACACCCGAAATAACCATACAAGACATTAGGAAGTTTTTCTGTGAATAAGATTTTTACTTCATCGTATAACTCCCATCTATACGAGGCAAGCTAACGGTTATGGGCTTTTATCCTTTCAGGATGACCCAAACTTTCAAACATCATAGCAAAAGCTTCGCTTTTAATTCTAAATTATAGCATCTAAAACATTATATCAGGAGGATAATAAGGTTTATATGGATGATTTTTTACTGCTTCGTATAAATAATCAGTGCATTTTTCTTTAGGTTTTCTCAATAATTCTTCTTCAGATTTTCTTAATAATTCATCAATCTCTTTTTTACTTAAAAAACCAATATCAAAATCTATATTAGGTTCTTCTTCCACATAAGACATCTCATCTATATAAGACATCTCATCTGTATAAACTATAAATTTCGAATTAGGCGGTAAAATAGAATAAACCCATTTATAAAAAGCTAAATCAATGAACATAATACCAAAGTTATTCGCAAAATTAGGATAATCTTCAGAAAAATTAGAGAATAAACCTGCATAAAAACCGAAGTATTCTGTATTACTACTATTATATAATTTATTTAGTGGAAGGGATTCTAATTCAGAATGTAAATGACTTTGTTTTTTTTTATTCATTAAAACACCTCATCTAAAATCATATTAAAATACCCCCACGCATTAGGTAGGAATGTTCGCATGGCTTTTATTCTATCAGGATGTCCTAGACTTTCAAACATCTCGGCTATTGCTGTATCACATCTGTACTAGCTAATTTTAAAGCTTGTTAATTAAAATTATGGAGCAAAAACACCTTCAGTTTCTGCTTTTTTTCTCATTTCTTGAGTAACAATTATCTCTTTGTCTTTGCAAGCTTCAAAAAGCAAATCTTTTCCTTCTTTTAATGATTGTTCCATTAAAGTATCTATTTCATTTTTTGTTAAAGAAAATAATTCATAACTAGGCTCGTTTTCTTTTTTAGGAGAATATAAAAAACCTTCGCCTAAAAAACTTATAGAAACAGTAGCATTAAATTTTTTTTCAAAAGCAATATCTAATAAAGTTGGTTTTGTTGGACTACTCATTAAAAACATTCTCCTAAGATATAGTTAAAATACTTCCATGTAGTAGGAAAGTATTCATTAATAGCCTTCATGCGTTCTCCTCCACTACCAAAAACCTCAAAAAAATGGGCTACAGGTCTAGGAATTGACCTTTTTTCAATGCTTCCATTTGCATTTTATGAGTAATAATAACTTTTTTATCTTTGCAAGCCTCAAATAACAAGTCTTTATCTTCTTTTAACGACTTCTCCATTAGTTTTTCTATTTCTTCCCATGTTAAAAAAGAAAGGTCATAAGCTATAATGTCAAGGGAATAGTTAGGATCCATTATTTCTTCTATAGTAGGATTTTTTTGATATATAAAGTCATAGTAGGTATATTGATCCAATCCTACTGTACAATGAAACTTATTAGAATAATCACCTATAAGACCAAAACAAGATACCATAACTTCCTCATATTAAAAAATATCATTTATATTTTTATTAAAGTAATTCCAAGCATTAGGTAAAAAATTTTGCATAGCTTGCATACGTTTAACATTTGAAAAACTTTCAAACATCTCTGCTACTGCTTCTCTACGCACTAAAAAAGAGTATAAACTTTTATCTTCACTGTGCCAATAGTCATATTTATGCCCATTCAAACCATTAAAAACATGTCCTGCTATTATTTCATGTGTCATAGCTCCATATAAATCAGAAATATTTGAATTTATTTCTGCATCTTTTGCAATACTATTGGTTATAAACTTTCTTAACTCTTTATCCAACTTTGTTATTGTTGTTAAATTCAAATCTTTTACGAGCTTAAAATCACTTTTATATTCAAAGCCTTTTTTATTTATATATGAAATTACATCATATTGAATTAAATTAAAAAGATTGTCTAGCTTTTGAGAAACTCCATAAGGTTCGTTTAATAAATTGCTATCTAACCAGTGTCCCGTTTCATGTAGAAATCCAAGCATCCCTAACTTAAAACCAGCTTCTATATTATCCCCCCTAATACGATCATTTATTAAATTACAATATATTTTATTCTCTGCAATATTATATAAAGAGCCTCTATCACTATAAAACTCCACTTGCATATTATCCGTATGCTTTGCAAGAATATATAAAGCTCTCCCGTTGACCTTATGCAAGTCATCTAAAAACGCACGCTTATCCGCTTCATGCACTCCATCAATAAACCATTTCTTTTCTTTGATTACCTCAATACTTGCAAGACCTAAAGCCTCGCCTTTTTCATTGTGAAATAACTTTAATCCAGTTTCTATATATTTTGATTTTATCAATTCGATATTGTCTTCATGATTTTGCTTTTCAAACCAATCTTCAGGAGGGACGTTGCCTAGTTTTAAGCCCCCTTCAAGTTGCTTTTTTAGTTTTCGTCTTGTGATAGGAGCTATGTTACACATGCACATGACATGTGGGCGGTCGGGGACTTTGTCAATTGGATATATTCCCCTTCCTAATCCGTAGACATCCTCGTAGGCGATGTCGTTGCAATCACATTCGTCTTCGTACATCTTGAGTCGATTGTTGGCTAGTAGCCATTGCACTGCTTCTATGTATGGGTTTTCGAGATAGTCTTTTATGCTTGTTGTAAAATAGAGCTCTGAAAGTTCATTACGGGCGAGCCTCATTGCAGCAAAACTCGTATCAGGAGGGAAGCGTCCTTTAAGACGTTTCATCATGTTAGGGTATTCTTTGATAGGTTTGCTATTGCCAGTTTTTGCACACTCATCAAGTGCTTTAGCAAGCTTTTTACAATCCATGTTAATGCCTGCTTCAATGAGGCTTTTTATTTGCTCACCCTGTCCGTTTGATAAGTCCCAAACTCTACTCGATAGTTTGAATTCTTTTTCTTTGTAGAGTCTTTTTTTTTCCATTGTGTGCCTTGCTAGCTCTTCGCTTTTTTTGCTTACTTCTAGTTGTATTTTTTTGACAATAACGTTTTTATCTCGAGTGGTGGCTCGCTTGCCCACTTCGCCTATGAGTGTCATTTCTCCTCTTAGTTTTTGATTATGCAATTCTTCATCAACTTTTAATCTTGCACTTGTAGATAATGCTATTGCAGCTCCACGTCTTAATGTTTCATATATGAGAAAGTTTAGGCGTTCGTTTAAAGCTTTTTTTGACTTCTCGATGAGTGTGGCAAGGTGTTTATCAATGCCTTTAAACTCCCCTTTTTGATTTGCTATGTAATCAGTTATGTTTTTACTTAATTCGGCGTACGCATTTTTTATTTGTTGATATTGCTTATATTCAAGCCTTCTAAGCATTTCCAACGCGTCATGTATATATGGTTTTAATGGGTCATTATAGTTTTTATAATTTGAGTAGCTCATTATTCATTATTGCTAAAACTTGAAAACCCCACCTCATTCAATTGCTTGCCTTCTGCTTCCACTCTGTTTTTTTCTCTTATGTATTCAATTGCTTTTTCATGTTCACTCTCGTATTCTTCAGGTATTGTGATGAATTGTTTTAAGGCATTAAAAGCTGTTTTAGGAGAAATAAGTCCTGCCTCTAAAGCTTTTAAAATACTTTCTGTTGCACTATGCAAAGCATTCATTAAAGAAACATCGTCTCTTCTTTCTAATTCTTCCCATTCTATAGAGAAGTCCACTTCTTCTAAGTGAGCTGCTTCATTTTTAAATGCTAGATAATAAAAAGAAAAAATATTAGAAAGCCAATAATAAAATTGTGAATATTCTCTTCTTCGCTCTTCAATCTTTTTAATCCACACAGGTGACTGTTCTCTCACACTTGCGTTTGTTGTGTTTAATGCTGTGCCATAAAGATATTCGGGCATTGTCATTTCAATAATAATCCAATGAATAAGATTTAAAACATCCATCGCACTTTTGATATTATCACCTTGATTAACAAAAGCAATGTCTTCATTTTCACCAGTCAAAACAGCCGCTTTAAATTGTGTTATGTCTGGTTTTAATTCTCCTCTTGCTATCGCTTCGTAATCTTTTTCTCTTATTCCTAATGTGTTTTGCAAAAATGCTTTTGCACTTTTTAAGTGCAATTTTATTTTTGGGTCGAGTATTTGATTTAAGTGTTTTTCTAATAACTTAAATGTTTCGTTATATTTTTTCATGAAAGGTAAGACATTTGCAATTTCAGGAAGTCCATCGGAAAGAAAAGAAATTTGATTATTGCAAAAAGCAAAAACAGGCACAAAAGAGAAAAGACTTTTATTAGTTTTTTTTCTCTCTTTATATTGTGGAGGCATATCACCTATAATTAGTATTTCTTCAGTATAAGGGGTTAGTGTAATTTTCACTCTTGCTTTTTTTTCAATTAGTTTTTCGGTTGTAGTATCTTCAATAGCAGCTTTTTCTGATGAGAGGAAAGCCTTGTTATATTTTTCTTTCCAACTTTCAACACTTTCAAAAACCACTTTCTCAAAAATACCATTAGATTTTTGTATCATCTCATGTTTTATAAAAGTTTCTCTAGGCATTATTTTAATTACAGGTTGCAATCTTCCTCTTATATCTTTTTCTAGTCTAACCCAAATATAGACTACTCCATCAATCATTGCTTGCCTATATATTTTTATCAGTGTTGATTTTTGTTTTTTGATAAATTGATTCACTTGCCCGTCAAAATCATCTACTCCACTTACAATATGAGGTGTCCCTATAAAACTTGAAAAAGTGTCAATGTAGGTTTTTGTTGCATAATTACCTAATGCAAAATTATAATAGCTTGCATCTTTTGTTGGTATGGAAGCATACAAACTACGACTTAGTGTGTAGTCAATTTCACCTGCCTTAGTTTCTAGTTTTTTTGTTTCGCTTACATCTATAAAAATGTTTGGAGCACTTTCAGCTCGTTTAAAAAATGAAAATATTCCCATAATTAAATATTATTATATATGCTTTTTTTTATTTTTGCAAATGATGAGTTGATTATTTTTTAAAAATTATCTATACTATTTCTAGGTAGTTATTTCTATTCTCTACTCTTTTATGAGGGCTAATGATGACTGTTAAGAAGTTATTATTAGCCCTCTCTTTTTTCCCCTTTGTGCTAGCTAGCTATTCTCGCTTGTTCTATCATCTCAGCTATGAATTCTTTTAAGTTTAAGGTGCTTCCTGCATTAATATAAATGTCGTTAACAGAAAGGGTCGCATTTTCAACAGTGATTTTAGCTTGATGGATTTCTTTTAGGTCTATCATAGCTCCCTTAAAAGAGTCCCCCATACTAGCAAAGTTTTTTCTAAACTCTTCGGCAAAGAAGTCTCTGTCTGCTCCGCTTAATTGTTGTATTATAGTGCCTGCGTGCTCCGATTTTACGTCAACGCCTCCTTCTAAAGCTTTTGTTATTTTTGAAAGCGGAGCGAGCTTACCCTCAAGTTCGTCAAAATAGTCTTGCAAAACATCCACACTATTACTAATTTCTTCTTGAGTTATTTTTCCATCTTTCATTATATCTTTTATAATACTATCAATTTTTGTTTTAAGCCCTGCATTTGCAACTGTGGCACTTATTATTGCTTTTTTCATTTCGCTAGCAAATGCTTTTTTGAAGCTTGCCCAGTCAGCATTATAAGCTGCATCTCCTAGACTACTACTTAATGCTTCTTTGATAGACTCTTTGAGTCCTCTCCATGCTTTTCGGTGTTCTTCTAGTTCTGTTGGAACTCCACCTAACTCACCAAAAACTTTGCGTGAATAATTTTCTAATTCTTTTGCTATATCTTCGCCTTCTTTCATAATCTTATCAATAACTTTTTCTTTTTCTTGAAAGCCAGCTTTTTCTAATTCCATAAAAAGCGGTTTTAATCTTGACAACATTATACTTTCTTGAAGTTTTGCCCACATGGCTTCTCTTATTTTTTCTTTCATAGCATCGCGAAGACTTGAAAAATCTTTATTTCTAACAGCATCTACAAAAACATTTTCTAAGCCTTGTAAATAATTATGAAAACCGTTTAATTCTTCAGTGTTAATGCCTGCATCTTTTAAGTTTTTTTCAATGCTTTTTTTATAAAGATTTTGCAATTTTTTTTCTAGTTGAGTATCTCCTTTTTTATGTGCTTCTTGAATTTTTTTAGCTAACTCATTTATTGTAAATTGATATTCATAATGATAACGTTCCCAACCTACAGGCACTTTTTTACCAAGTCCAAAAAACCAACCTTCTTTTATTATTCTAGTATCCCATCTCGTTTCACTAGCTAGACTTTTTTTCTCTCCCATTTTTTGTAACACATCGTTAATATGATTTTGTTGCAATCTAGCACTCATGTCATTCATCATGTTGTTATAATTGATAAAACCTTGTTTCACTGCGTTTGTTTGTTTTGCTATGCGTGAGGCAGTATCTCCTGCTCGCCTATTTGCCTCATCTTGACTTCGCTTTTCTTCATCTTCTCTAGCCTTCGCTCTTTCTGCATTATACTTATCAGCCTTATTATCAACATAATTGACAATCTTACTAATCAAGTTAATTCCCATTTGCACTGCCCCAATCACTGCCTTTGTCATTGGGTCGGGTATCATCTCAGCTAACTGCCCACCTATTTGACTAACTAAGTTGAGTCCGTCAGCAAGAGACAAAGTTCCTTTTTCTATAGCTCCTAAAATCACATCTGTTACATCATTGCCAATACTCAATATTGTTTTTGAAAGCTGTGCCCCTACGGTGATTGTGCTTTTTAATGCCACTTGGTTAATCTTTTTGATTTTCTCATTCGCTGTTTTTTCGTCTATGTTGCCTGCTGTTTGTGCGTCAGTTATTGCTTGTATGGTAGCTTCTTTTGCTTCTCTAATTGCCTCGAATTTAGCCTTAAAGCTATCTGTGTCATTTGAGTCTAGCTCTGCAATTTTTGCATTTATGTCTTCAAGCAAGACGTAATCTTGACCGAGTTCTGCATTTAAAGACTGAGCTTTTTGTTGTAAGCCATCTATAAGATTTTCGTAACAAGTGATTGTTTCAATGTCTTCTTTTGTTTTCTCTTTTTTTATTTTTCGGCTTGCTATTTCTGCTTGCAAGTCTCTGATGTTTTGAAGTGTTTGTCTTAACTCTAATTTTTTTTCTTCATATTCTTCTTCTGTTTTGTCAATAAAGTCTTTTCTTTCTTCTTCCTTCGGCTCTTCTTTTTTAGGGTTATTTTCTTTTTTAGGGTTTAATTTTTCTTGTAAGTTTTTCACTTTTTGAAGTAAATAATTAACATCTTCTATTGAAAAAGCAACATTGCCTTTAATTTCTATAGCTGGCATGTCTTTTATTTGTTGTAATTCCTCTTGAACTAATTTTAGCTCTTCTTGAGCCTCATTAAAAGCCTTACCTGTGAATGCCGCATCTTGTTTCATCTTAAAAAAAGCTTCTTTTCTTTTCCTATCTAAATCCTCTAATATTTCTCCTTTAGTTTTTAATTCTTTTTTTTCTTCTTGTTGTGGCTCTTTTAGTTTATTGTCTACTATGTCTTTTTCTGTTTTTATAATTGCCAATTTATTTATTGTTTCTTCTGCTAGTTCTTTTGTTTTTTTTAATTCTTCTCCTTTGTCTAATAATTGAGAATAATTTTTTTGCATTAGGTCAAGCTGTTTAAAAAAATTATCTTTATCTTCTGCAAAAGTTGACTCAAACTCAGTACCATCTCTAAAATCTCTCTTTTTATGAATTTCCCTTCCATCAATTTTTACAGTTTCTAAAAAATCTTGTAATGATGCCTCTCCTTTTTCTTTTGCTTCTTTATAGGCTTTGGTAAGGCGGTTTACTTCTTCAATTTTAGGTGCGTAGCTTTCTAGTTTTAAGTTATTTTTTTGAATTTCTTCTTCTGTTCTCTCTTTTACTGTTTCTGCAATATCTGCCCGTTTTTCTGCTATTGTTTGTGCTTCTTGCAATCTTTGTTGTTCTAGTAATAATTGTTCTCTACTAGCAAGCTTTATTTTTTCAATATTTTCAATATATGCTTCCCCTGTCTGTCCAATTTTGGTTACAACACCAGGGACAAGCTCCGTTAAGTTTTGTAACGTTTGATTGTATGCTTGTTGCTCTTCTTTGCTTTTGTTTGTCTTATCTTTCAATGTTTCGTATTGGCTTAAAAGCTCTTGAATGTTCCTTCCTTTCTCTCCTGCCTCATTCGCTTTTTTATACATTTCTTTTATGTCTTCTGCCCCCTTAGTTGCTTCTTGCAACATCATCTCTTGATTTTTTTTATGTTGTTGATGAATTGAATAAGCGAAGGCGGCTAAAGCTGTTACAACTGCTCCAGCTACGAAAATTGGGTTATGCAACATTGAAGTATTGAGTAAATCAAAAGCTCCTTTAATTTTTGTAATGAGGGCAGGCATTGTTAAAAATGGAACAATAGCCGTGCTAGCCGTTAGCATTGTTGTAATGAAAGTTTGAATGCCAATTGGCATGCCGTTAATGGCTTTTAACACTTCTGTAAAACCTTTTGCTAACACGTTTAACGCAGGTTCTAAAATGCTCCCTACAGTTATTTGCAAAGCTTCCGTTGCCGAAGATAACTCCGCCTTTATGTTTGCAAAAGAAGCGTTTTGTATTTCTTGCATTTCTTGAGCTGCCCCTTCTGAAGATTTTAATAAGCCTTCCATTGTGGAAATGGCATCCCCTCCTTCTTCTATAAGCTTTGCCATAGCTCCGCCTGCTGTCTCTCCAAAAATTGCTATACTTTCTGTCACCCCTACATTTTTTTCTTTTAAGGTGTTTATAATATCTGCAAAATTACGGGTCTGAGGGTTAACATCTTCATAAGAAATACCTAGCTCTTGTAATTTTGTTTTTAAATCATTAGTACCAGAGGCTAGTTTTTGAAAAGCTTGCTTTAGGTATGTTCCTGCCTGCTCTCCTCCATAGCCTGTATTATAAAGCTTCATCAAAGCGGCAGTTGTGGTTTCTAGGCTAATACCTAACCCAGAGGCAACGGGACCTACATACTTCATTGAATAAGAAAGTTTTGTCATGTTTGCTTGGCTTTTCGATATTGCTTTTGCATAAACATCTGCTATATGACTTGCTTTGTCTGCCTCTAAATTGAATTGAGAAAGAGTTGAGGCTATTGTTTCGGATGTATAGGCGAGGTCGGAGCCTGTAGCCCCTGCAAGACGAAGAACACCAGTCAAGCTATTAACGGCTTCGCTTGCCGACTGCCCCGCACTTCCTAAGGAATAGAGAGCTTGAGAAGCTTGGCTTGCACTAAAGCGTGTAGTCTCCCCCATCTTTTTTGCAGCCTCTTCAAGTAGTTGCATGTCAGAAGCGGAAGCACCCATAACAGAGAAAGTGTTTTGCATGGATTGTTGAAATTGTGTGAAAGTGTCAACTGAGCTACTTGCAAAAGCTTTTATAGGTTGCATGAAAAGACTGTCAATTTGCATGCCTAACATTTCTTTTTGAGGGTTAAGTTTTTCTTTAATTTGCTTATTCAATTCGTCTATGCTTTTAAGAATAGCACCCTTATTTTTTTCAATTTCATCGAGGCGGATTTTCATAGCCTCTGTCATTTTTCCGCCTGCTTCTTTTAAGATTGCCTCGCCTTCATCTCTAAGTTGCCCTAATTCTTTTATTGCTTTTCTTTTGCTAGATTCAAGACTTGATGTGTCCATACTTAATTCTGCGTAAATATTGCCTATGTTGTAATCAGCCATATAAGCTCCTTAAGACATGAATATAAAGTAAATCCTTACAATCTTCTATAAAAAAGAAATATTTGTTATATTTAGTTTTATGTTAAAAGCAATTATTGAAGAATTAAATGAATTAAAACCTTGCTATAATTTAGAAAGTTTTAATATACACTCTGCAATATTAAACACCTCTTTTTTCTGTGTTGATATTAAAGAAAAAGAAACTATTGGCCGCTTTAGTCATAAAACATTATTCGTCTACATCTACTGCCCAATAGAAGCCTATTTCATTTTAGAAAACTTAAAAAAAGAAGTGATTAAAAAATTAAATAAAAAAAGATTTTCAAAAAAAGAAACTAATGGCAACTTTTGGGTAGAATATACAAATGAAACTTTTTCAAAAATAGATAAAACAATTGGGAAAAGATGTGCGTGCTTAGAGTTTCGAATTCCAGTGGTATAATATTTATTAAAAATAATCCATAATTATAAACATTGTTTCAATAAAAATAATATACTCTTTTCATAGTTTTATAAAAAGAGCTAATTAAGGAGTAAAAAAGATGATTCAATTAATGCCACAAACAAACAGAAATCTATGTGAAGAGATTCAAAGAGTTGGTTGCTTTTTTAGAAGTGCTCAAGCAATTGCAGAAATGGAAGCAGAAAGCACACTCTCACCATTTCAAATTAACGCAATGTGGTTATGGGCAAAAGAGGCTGGTCTTATTGACGAAAGCTTAAAATTAAAAGCCTCAGCTCCTATTGCAAATAAGACATTAGAAGTTTTAAGATGTAAAGACAGAAAGTTTATAGAAATTGCAACAAGCAATATGGGAGTTCCAACATTTTATAAAAGCATTCCAAAAGAATTACAAAAGCCGAAATATTTCATCAGAAAAATATTAAATCAATTCGGAGGCACACACTTTTTAGTGGTAGATAAGAAAGGGAAAACTATTTTCGACCCTGATAATTCTGCAATAGAAAAAAAAGAATTTTATACAATTTGTTATACTGTTAAAAAATTGAATAAAGAAAAAGCCTACTAAAAAATCTATAAAAGGCTCGTATTAGATTGATTTATTTTGATATATGAGCCTTAACCCATTCAAGCGATTAAATTAATGTCCCTTATTCCTTGAGAGCCTTCAGATTGTGCTACTATGTCATTATGCAACTCAATAATTTGTTCTAATGTAAGCCTAATCATTTTGCAAGCTCCTCAAAAACATGCTTATATTCTTTTAGAACCTTACATTTTGCCTTCTTAAACATTGAAGTATCCAATAATTCATATTTTTCTTCATTTTCAATAGCTATGCCCTCAACGCCTTTATCTTTAATAATCACATCACTCATAAACCGCCCCCTTATAAAAGCCCATCTAAAAGGCTCATAAAGCCGAATTTAATCATAAATCTAACTAACATTCAATAAGAGAAAAAAAAGCTTCCAAAAGCCCATTAAAAGACAATTGGAAGCTAAAAAACTAAGAGATAAGAAGCTAGTCAACAATCTTTATTTCTGCATCACAAAAACCACTTCTTACAGTCTTAGAAAAGCCTTTTTTTATTCTTGCTTGATTTCTAACCTCAATTGAATAAGTAGCCCCTAGCACAACCTCAGAAGGCAAAACAAACTCCAAACAGCTAGGCTCATTTCTCAAAAGCTCTCTAGCAGGAATCTTAACAAACCCACCATCATCTTTATTAAGATAAACCCCAACTCCTACATTAGTGCCCTCAACACGTAGCCTTTTCCCTGTAAGTTTGACAACAGTGCCTTTTTTAAGTTCACTATTAACTTTCTTTGTTTTCATATCCTCAATCAAATTGATTATAGGCACGCACACAATAGGTGTGATTGAACCAATTTTTAGATTTTGCAAGTTTAATTTAATTTCAGTTGCCGCCCTAAACTTGACCACAAATTTTGGAGCGTCAGAAAGACTAGGGGTTGATCCTTTCATACTTCCTTTAGTTCCAACATAAACAGTTCCAAGACCCAAAGCTTCAACACTTTTCCCTTCGTGCAATTGTCTTACAGTCTCTTCATGCAAAAGACGGGCAACATAAGAAATCATACCAGGCTCTATTCCAGAATGTCTATCTGAAATTAAAGCAGCTAAATTTGCAATAGAAATTCTTTTTGTTGGTGAATTAACTCTTCCATAAGAAGAAATCCCGTTTTTATCAAAATTATTCTTATAAGCATTAATACTTATATCACTAATAGGCATTGCATCGCCTTTTTCTAATTGTAATGACATATATAACCTCTTTAAAAAAAATTGTTTTATAAAAAAAAATGAACAGCCTTATTTTTCTTATTTTTCCAATCATAAAGTTAAAAAGTCCATCAAAAGAAAAACCTTTTATGACGTTTAGACTTTGAATTATAGCAAAAGTCAAAAAACCTTATTTTATAAATATCAAGAACTCTTAGCGTCAAGTAAAACCAGAAATAAAATAAACGTACATACACTCCTTCCTTTTCTCAGAATTGGTTTTGCTAAAAGCAAAAACCAACAACCATCCCTTGCAAAAGACAAAATGATTTTAGTTCTAATAAAAGATTTTTGCAATAAAAAATGAATAAATAAAGTGTGTTTTTATAAGAGGTGTTTTTATAAGAAAAAAAAAGAGTCTACGACGTGGGAAAATATCGTAAACTCTTTTAATAGGAGGAAGCCCTATACAATCATATTATAACAAAAGCATTAAACCTGTGTCAAGGTAAGCAAAATTATATTTTTTCAATAAAGTTAGAATAATCAATTAAACTTACTCCCTTATAAAACATCATAGGTAAATTGCTTTTTTTATTAGTAGAACAAGCTGCTTGTAATTCCATAGTTGCAAAAGCTCCCTCTTGAGCTGAATCTCCCGGTAATGTTGCTTGACAATTAGGAAAAGCCACTACTTTTACTTTTTCAAAAGATGATTCATTATTTTCGCCTTTTGCAAAAGCTTTAACAAAATAGAAAAAAGAAAAAGACGGCACTTTCCCTTCAGTGTCCACAAAAAACTCGTCAGACTTTTCGTTATAACGGTTGCCTGTAATCAAAGAAAGAAGGCGAGCATTTGAGCCTGCAAGACTTATAGTCAAATTAAGACCTTTAATTTTGTCTGCTTCTTTTACTACGCAACGAATCCCTTTCCCGCTTGTAACGTCAACACTCTTACCACTTTCTTTTTCAAAATCACTTTTAACACTCTTAACTTCCTCAGTGAGAATGTAGCCTGTAATGCCAAGCATTAAAGGCAAAAGACCAGAAAAACCAATAGGTGCATAGAATGGCAATTTAAGAGAGCTATCAAATATTTTGATATACTCAACTCCTGCAACATCTAATACTTCAGCCTTAAGTTCAATACCATTTTTTTTAAGCGAGAGAGCCCCTGTTTTTTCAAAAACAGTATTTAAGTCTTTCACAATTTCTGCTACTGTGGCTTTTGTTTTGTCAACACTAGTAGAAACGAATTTAAACACATCCCGCTTATATCCGTAAATAACAATCACATCCAAATCTTCATCTTGCAATTTTGTTAAATCGAATGTGCCACTTCTTCCAACAATGCCGCCTTTATGTTTTCTCACCTCGCCTTGATTGTCAACATCCTTCCAATCACTAGGGGTGGGCATTGAGCCATCTTGATTTAGAAGAGCAAACCCAGCCATTCCAACCGAATACAAAAACTCAGTCTCTTTCATTTTTTTTCTCCTTATTATTTTTTTTCTTATCGCCTTGCAAGGCAAGGTTTAATTTTTTTTCTTTGTCTGACAATATGCTAAAACAAGCTTAAACCTCTCCATCTTCATTTTCAAAAAGGCGAGCCATGTCTTTTTGAAAGTCCTCTTGTTTCTTTTTTGCATTATTCTTTTTTTTTCTCTTTTCTTCGTTTAATTGATTGTTGATTTCAACAGCAACCAAACAAGCCTCGTCAAACATCAAAGCCTGTCCACTTTCCATATTTGGAAAATATGAAGAAGGCTTTTGATGATAATATTTTGCAATACGACCTATTCTGTCAAAATCTAAGTGCTCATGTTTTTTTTTACTAAATCTAATAGCTTATTAAAGTGATAGGCTTGCAAGCTAGTTAAAAAATCAAATGGAAAAACCTCCTTTATATTACTAGGTGAGTATGAGCTATCAATAGATTTTTTTACTTTTATAACACCTTCATAAAGTTCGTTATAAGTAGGTTTTACTAAAGTTTTTTTGCAAAGCTCCTCAAAAAAAACACACTCCTCTTCTTGCATTTTAATAATATCCACTTCTTTCATAGTTTGCTCGTTTAGCTCTCCACGTGCCTGCAATAAACTATTTATGTAATTAAAATAGATATTAGGATAACGTCCACAAAAAATTAAATCTAAAGCGTTAATACTTCCAATAATAAACTTTAAACTTTTTCCATTCCATAAAAGATTAACAGTGTCAAAAGTTGAATAAGCACATTGTTCAACTAAAGGCAGCTCTTCATGCGAACTTGAAAACTTAGCAAACTCTTTTTTTATTATCCTTTTTTGCTTTAAACGTCTAAAAAACATTTTTATTTTTTGAAACATTATTAGCTCCTTTTTTTTTCATCTCTTTTGAGTTGAGTTTTTAATAGCCTCAATTATTGCCTGTTTTAAGTCTTCATAAAAAATAGGAGCGTAGTAAATTTGTGTTTGCCTTAATATTGCATACTTACCTTTAAACATTTTAGCCGTCTCCAAATAATAGCCATACTCTTCTCCAGAAACACCGAATAAATCCTGCCAAAGTTGTACATGAGCTTTGCATCCTTCAATCTTAAACTTGCCCCTAAGGTTGTCTTCTGCATGCCCTGTGCGGTGAGTCCATTTTTTATGCGTTTTTGCATGATGATCCATATCGGGAGCAGTTTGCATAACCACTTCTTTCACGTTTTCTTTAATAAGACAATCAAGTAATTCAAAGTTTTTTAATGTAGCTTCTAAACCTTTCATAGCAATATAGTAAGTGCAACAAGGCACAACCAATAACGAGGGGTTACTAGGGAGTCTCCCTAAAAAAAATCATAACACCAACCACTCAACACGTCCTGTTTTCTTATAACAAAACTCTTTTGACGCACCTCCTAATGTTATATCGCATATTTCTTTCACTTTATAAATAAAACCGTCCTTTGTTTTTAGAATATCACCCATTCTAATATCATCATCACTTTTAGCAGTTATAACAAGTGTCTTAGACTTTTCTATACTACCCGGAGAGCTCTCTTTTTCTTGCAATTCATCTAAAAAAGAAAAACGCACTACAACATCATCAACTTCAATCCTATCATAAGAAACAATAACACCATCCTCATTTTTAATATCTTTGTCTCTTATCAAAGTGCAATAACTAGGATTAGCATTGATTATAAAATTAGTATTCTCTTTTAATACTTCAATTTCATTCATTGGGTACTCCTCTTTACAAGACTGTATAACTTGAAAAACACAACCAAAAATTAAAAACCAAAATATAGTTTTTTTAATAAATGATACTACTTGCTTCATTAACATTCTTCTCCCATTCATAAAGACTTTTATAATGCTCGGCTTGCTTTAATGCAATAGCTTGTAAGTCACAAGCATTAAGACGTTCTAGCTCTTCATTACCTGCCTTAATGCTTTTAATATAATTTTCATTTGTAATAAGTCTTCCTGCTTTTTGAGTGAATAAAATCCACAATAGTTTATAATCACTATTACTATGTAGCATTATACACTCTTTTAGTTCTTCATCAGTGAAAAGACGTGCTGCCTCATTTTCAGAATAATCTCCTAACGACTTTCTAATGCTCTTTATTTTTTCCATATCCATAAAAAGCTCCTCTTTTGAAAACATACTAAACGTGGGCTTGTGCCAAAATCCGACGCCTAGTTAATGTAAGTTTGAAAATAGAGGGCGTAGATACGCCCTGTAGTTCCCGCATTTTTGAAAATAGGCAAACGAGGGCAAGGAAAAACCCAAAAGCAAAACGAAGGCGTATTTTTATACGTTGAGGCTTTGCTTTTGTGGTTTTGACAAAGCCCCCGTTTAGCATATTTTCAAAAACCTTAACCCACAATCACCTTATGCACAGCCCCGTTGACATCGGCTACAACAGCACGTATAAAAAACTGAACTATTTCCAAATTGGAAAGACTTAAAATATTCCCTTTTTGTTCAAGCTTAGTTAAGTCTTTTTTAACTAAAGCCTTAAAAGTTTTTTTAGGCTCTATTAAAAAAACCTCGTTAGTTTTAGGAGACGAAAACTCATATTTAACCCCGTTAACTTCTCCTGCCCAACCATCATAAACCACCACCTTATCAATCATTCCAAGCGAGCCTAGTGTCTTACCTTTTTCAGTTTCCCCTTTAATAGCACACATCACATCTAAAGCAGTTGCCGAATTGCAAAGAGCTATACTAGGCTTAAAAATATAACCCTTACGATTTCTTCTTGCCATAGCATCCTTTAAACCTGCTCTCAAAGAATGATAGACAATTTGTAAAGGTGTCCCATCCTTAACAGTCACCTTCTTTGTCTCGCAAGAAGCGTCGTAGGTGGCACTTATAATAGGAGATAAATGAATATGATCAAGAATTGCATTGTGAGCTTGTCCTATAGCCTTGTTTGCATTCTCCACTTTCCAAGCTTGATTAAAAGCCACCCACTCCTCTGTGACAGAATAACCTGTAGCCATAGTCTTAAAATGAACAGTGCCTAAATCTTCACACCTAAAATCAGAAAGAGGAACAGCCTCTCCATCTCCTACAATTCCAAATGCAGTTTGAAGCCCTATAATATCTTTCACTTCTAAACTTTGAGGGAACGAAGAGTCTTTTATTTCTTCGTAGATTTCTTTATAAAGAGGTGGATGATTAGCCTCTTCTGCAGAAATGTCAATAATGGCTTGTTGAATAATAGTTTTAAGCTCTGCAACCCCCATTTCACCCTTAGGCTTTTTAGCTAAAGTTTCAAACATTTCATTAGTAAAAACTCTCTTTGACTTATTCCCTGTTAATTTTAAACCTATCTCTCCTTGTAAAGCTCCTCCTTGAATGGAATAACTTTTTTTTAATGTGGGCTTTTGTAATAAAGCCTCATCACGTTTTGACTCATAAGATACTAACTTCATAAAAACTCCTTACTTTTTCTCATAGAAAAATAGAAAACTACTATAACCTACTTTAGCATAAATAAAACAACACCGTTCTCAAGCCCCTTATACAAACCTACTTCAAAATTGCTTTCTTTTTTGCCTGTTAAAACACCTTTTGATGTAACATATATTGGCATTCCAATTTTATTAGGCAGCTCCTCTCTCTTAAAAGACTTACAAGAAAAAATCTTACTTAAGGAAATATCCACTAAAAAAATACCTTCGTCTTTTATAAACTCAGTTGCAACACCGACCTTTTTATCATCAGCAAAACAGCAAAGAAGTGGAAACCCTTTTCCTTCTTTTACTTTTTGCAAATCCACATCTTCTGCAAGTAAAAGCACTTGATCCATAGGAATACGAATTACTTCAATATTTTTTTTATAAACACTCAATTGACTCATACAAACTCCTTAATATAAAAAAAAAATTATATTTCAAAAACTTCAATCTCTTCTGTTCTAGAAGTGGATGTTTGCCCATTCAACATCTCCCCTTTAATATTGATAGACTCGCCCCCAACATTACCTACACCTTCCAATGCTTGCAGCTCTTTATCATCAAGCATTTTTTGAAAAACTTCCTTTATTTCTTCTCTATTCATTCCCTGCTTAACTGGTGCATATCTTGCAATTAAAGCACCTTTATTGTGTGCAGGCTTTCCATCTTTAAAAATGCCCATCTCATTTAACACTTCTGTTTTTAAAGTGTTAAACGAATTTTGAGTTTTTTCATCTTCAAACTTTTTTAAAACATCTTTTGTATAATCAAAAAGTTCATCAACGTTTTTAAAACCCAATTGCTTAGCCCTTTCAAGAAGAGATGAAAGCTCTCTTTTTAACATTTCTTTTTCTTCTTCTTCTTCTTGTCTTTCCTCACCTGTTAAAACATGACAATTCAACTCCCCTGCCAAAGCCTTTAAAGAAAGCCGCCCATCTTTTAATCTTTTTGTCATCTCTCCATAAAGGTTCTCATTAGAAACATCTTCAATCTTAATTTTTTCATCAGCCATATTAAACTCCTTATATTTTTTAGGATTATAAATAATCCTATTGTTTAATTGATTATTAGCCTCTCCAATTACCAGCGATATATTCTCTTGACCTTCGCTTAAAGGGGGAACAAAATCAATACTTAAAAGTAAAAAATCTTTTATAATCTCAATTCCTTCTTCATTTTCTACACCATCAGAAAACCCCCAAATTGAAACAGCGTTAATTTGTTTATTTCTTATCCACCTCCTTATGTCCTCATTGTTTTTAGAAGCGTCAGGGATTATCCTATAGTAGACAATTTTAGAGACATCATCCAAAAAAGCACCTATAACAGAGCCTACAATTTTTCTACCTTCCCAGCTCACATTATTTTTGCTTTGATGTCCATAACACACTGGAATAAAAACATCACTAGTTAATATTTTTTCTACAATGCTTTTATATGCCTCAATAGAATATTGCCTATTATTTTTACTTTGTTCAAACTTGACAGCAAAAATTAAATCGAGAGGAGTCTCCCCCTCTGGCACTTTTTTAAGACTTGCTATAACCTCTTTAGTTGCTATAGGATTAACTGGTATTTTATCAACTATAGAATCATAGTCTTTTTTGTTTAGCATAGTGCTTTTGGGTAAACTTAAAATATTCTTTAATTCCATAATAAAAGTATTGTATAAAAAACATTTTGTAAAATCTTCTATTTTTGGATTATTGATATTTCTTTTTTATATCTTTATGCAGTCTTTATTTTTTTTTGCCTGCTAAGGAGGGGTTTTTTGCTAAGAAAAAAAACAATAATACCCGTATGGTAAGAGAAAAAAAAATGTAGTATAATTGTTTTTATGAAAAAAAAGACTGGCATAAAAAATCAAATTGTAAGTATAAACACTTTTGATATTTCAGACTTTATAATTCTTCTCCATAAAAAATATAATAAACCATTATCTTTATGCAAATTGCAAACAATAATTTTCTTTTATCAAATTGTAAGCAAAACAACTCATGTCATTCCTTACGTTGATGATGACTTCATTCTAAAAAACAATTTTATTTTCTTAAAAGACATAGAATGGAAGTATAGAAAAAACAAAAAAAATGATATAGCAAAAATACAACAATATATAAAGCCTGCAACGTTTACTAATCTTGGCAGTGCTTGCAGGCTTCTTACAGAGCTCACTTTATATTTTGAAAACTATTCAGACCGTCTTTTGAGGAAGCTATTGAGAAAAACACCTAGCTACCTAAAATATAAAAGTGAAAAAAATATTATTATAAAAATGGAGAAAAAAGATTTTATTAAATATTACCCATTAAAACACTGGGAAGATGCCTACAATATGATTTTAGACATTGATGATAAAATACCATTGTTTAAATTGTAAAAAATACAATAAACCAACAAAACAAAAATAACTTTTAAAAGTTTAGTATAATTCCAAATATGGAAAATCAAAGATATAGCCTTATTAAAGGGGATTGTTTGGAATTGCTAAAAGATATTAAGGATGAGAGTGTGCAAGCAATTATAACAGACCCTCCATACCAGTACTTAAACACAAAACACAAAAATTGCAAATTTGACAAACCGTATAACGAGGTAGCTTATATTGAAGAAGTTAAACGCTGTTTAAAAAACACGGGGTTTATTATTATGTTTGGGCGAGGCGTTTCATTCTATCGGCAAGGTGTGTTATTAGACAATGCTGGGTTTAAGTTTAAAGAAGAAGTTGTGTGGGATAAAAGAAAATTAGCCAGCCCAATACATCAATTAGGAAGACAACATGAAACGTGTTTTATTTTTGCAAAGTCTAAAAAAGGCGTTATAAGAAAAACAAAAATACCATATATTGAATATATGAAAAGTCAAAATATTTCAGACGCAGTTATGAAAATAAAAAACTTTATAATGAAAATCAACCAAGAAATAAAAAAGCCAGAAATATTTAAAGACATAATGCTATACCTTGAAAAAGATATAGAAAACTATGTTAAAGAAGCTCACCAACCAAATGCTATAACAATAAAAACTAATTTAAAAAAAGTCTATTATGCAGTAGCTAATCTAAAAACAATAACGAAAGGGTCTAAAGAAAGAGACATCATGCGAATTCCTGAAATAATAGAAATAGCTAGTGTTAAATGTGCACACCATCCAACAGAAAAACCCATGCGTCTTATGGAGCGTTTAATCGCATTGGTTACAGACGAAGGCGACGTAGTGCTAGACTCCTTTATGGGAAGTGGAAGCACAGGAGTCGCTTGTATGAACACAAATAGGCGTTTTATAGGTATGGAGCTAGATGACACTTATTTTGCAACCGCTCAAAAAAGAATGAATGAGGCAAGCATGAAACTAATATAAAATGAGTGTGAGGGGAAAAAAGCAGAAGTATTACCCATTCTATTACAGTTTTTCAATTTCTTCACTTGAGAGCTTTGTAATTTCTTGGATGACAGAAACATCAAAATTCGCTTTTTTCATGCGTGAGGCTGTTGACAATCGCTCCGTTTGTATACCTGTCTGTATACCTGTCTGTATACCTGTCTGTATTCCAGCATTATAGCTTTCTTCTCTTTGCACTTGCATATCTAAATCATAATCATATTCTGCTACTAACATACTTTCAATCTCCTTTGCGTTTTCTACGATGAAGTCTTTTAATATTCCATGTTTAATGCAATATCTTATTGCTTTATCATACCCTTCTTTTCCATACTTCACTCTGTATTCTTTCACTATTCTGACAAACTCTGTATATTCTTTTAAGATAGAACATTCATCTAATAATTTACCATTTTCTTTTGAGTTTAAGTTTATCACTTTTACAATAAGTTCTAATTGAGGAGCTTCTATTTTTTGAATGAATGCGTCTGAAAGCTTTAACTCTTGCACTGCTGACATGCTTTCATTGCCTGTATAAAACACGTAAAACTCTGGAGTAGGGATTTTGATTAAAATCCTTGCATATCGGTCTCGCATTTCTAGAATATTTTCAAATATACGTCCTATATATTCTAGGCAACGGAGTGGCATGTTCTCGTTGATTGTAGATTGATGTTCTATTAAGAAAATGAGCCTATTATCAACTTTGCAAGATATGTCATTTTTAATACCTGTATATAAAGTGTTTTCTAGGGGTATTAGCTTAATATCTTTTGAAGTTATAGACGAATCTAATGCTTGACACACTATTAAAAGTTTTTCTAGGTTATGCGTGAATAAATGTACAAAAACACTATCTTGATATTTTCTATTTTGATTATCTTCCATACTCTAATACTATTTTATCAAAATGTTCACCCTTTGCCTATTGGCTTTCCGCCCAAAAAAGCAGGCAACCCATAACGCATAAAGAAAAAAAAGTCAAGTCCTTTTAAGTGTACCCCCCTTACCCCTAAAATATGGTCTTTCGCCATATAAATTGCATACCTAAGCTAACATCGAGAAAATATGATAAAAAGCCATTTTGTTATATATGGAAAATTAAAAGAGCTTATCACTTTTCTTAAATTATCATAAATGGAAAAAAGTGTTAGTAATTTTCACCTCAATTTATGCACTCAAAAAGCAGCTTATTCTAAGTAGCACTTCCGCCTCTTTTTCTCTCCTCTTTCTTTTTAAGAAAAAGCAGATTATCTACCCCCTAAAAAAGCGGAAAATGACGCAGTAATGGGGCTTTTTGTCATTTCTTAAAAAAAGAGCCTACCCAAACATTGAGAAACTGCAATCAAAAACCGAGCGGTTTCGCATAGTAAACCTTAGCGGTTTAGGGGGGCGAAACTTATCGGTTTCGCATATTGAAACCGAGCGGTTTCGCTATGCAGGGTTAAAAAAGAGTGGCATTCCGCTACCCCCTCATTTTAAGGCTTAGCTCTTTTTGTGTTTTATTGTTTTGTCAATTATTTTTTATCTTATGTATAAAAAAACTCCCCTCTTTTTTACCCCTTAATTCTTAAAATCAGATTTTACATATTTGAAATAATTAGCAAAAAAAGAGCGTTTTTATTCATTTTTAGACACTTTTTTGCACTTTTTGCCTCTTTTTAGTGCTTTTTTGCCTCTTTTTAGTGCATTTTTAGAGCAAAAAAGTGCAAAAAACGGGGTTTTTAGGGGGTAAAAAAGAACAAAAATAGCTTTTTTTCGCACTTTTTTCACCTCTTTTTGCCCTTTTTTTTAAGGTGTCCCCCCCCCCTTATTGCTTCTAGCGTGTTTTAGTCTCGATAAAAAACGCCTCTTGTTTTTTTAATAATTAATAATTAACATAAAAACTGAGGCAATTACTGTGAAGAAAATTTAATAGAGGGAGTAGGTGTTACAATGAAAGAAAAAAATCTTATTACAGAAGGATTATCCTTTATGGGCATTGGTAAGATTATGTATAATAATCTTCAGTATGATTTTCATATTCCACATCTTCATTTTTTATTACTAGAATACGAAGAGAATGTTTTTCAAGCTGTTAATTTAGAGTTTCAAATCTTCGCGTTGGGATATTCGCCCGAGTCAACAATTGCTAATTTAGTTAAAATGATAACCTCTTATATTATTGAAACATGCAAAAAAGAAAATGGGTTTGAAGAATTAAAAACAGTTGCATTATTACAAAACATGGAAAATTATTGGAAAAAGTATAGAGAAATTGAATTCAATCTTGCAAGAGAAAAAAAAGATTTAGGGCATGATATAGAACAAAGAGTAAAAAACATGATAAATGAGGCTATTGTGGAATTAATGACAGAAAAAGAAGAAGAAGAGGATAATATAAAGTTATTAAATTCAATTTTACAACACAAGCCAGACGTTTTATATGAGGTGGCTTAAAACTATGAATAAATATTTAAAAGCCGATTGTGTTTTTGTCTACCTAACAAAAAAAGGTGTGTTAACTTGTGACGATAACTGGAATAAAAAAAGACAATCAGCACCTTATAATGTGCGTTGCTTTTTGACTAGCAACGCTTTAACTAGTAGTAGATATTTCACTATTTTAATAAAAAACTCAATCCCTTTATTAGCAATTAATAGTGTTGAAAGTCTTCTATCTATTATTCCTAAAGAACAGAGGCTGTTTGTAAAAGAGGTTTTAGAGGAATGCCTTATAAAATAGACTTCTCCCCCATCCCCCTATAAAATGCAGACTTTGGACTAGTACGAATAGATGGACAGATTGTCCCTCTTCATTTTTTAATAATTTACAACACAAAGTGAGTTATATTCTCTTTCTTCGCACATCTTATAAAATGCCATAACACATTTTTTACTTTCGTCTTCTTCTTTTTGTGCTTTTTCTAAGTAAGCTTCAATTACCTCATTTAATGCAAATGCTTCTTTTTGGTCTTCCACTGTAATTGCTCTGCCTTTTAATGTCCTCAAGCCTCTTAAAAAATCACATTTGTAAAAATATAAGTAGTCTATTCCTTTATATAGCCCTGCCTCTTGAAATTGTTTGTATACGCTTTTTGCGTAATGTTTTTGAAAGAGTTCGATGTCTTTGCATGTCGTCTTTGCATTTTGGGCTTGTGCATTTAATAAAAGGTTTGCCTTCATTGCTTGCATTTGACTTTCATCATAAGGCTCTTCGTTATAGGCAGAGCCGAACACAAACGGCAACTCACTAGTTTGTGTGTTTTTTCCTTCTGCAACACTTTCTATTATTGTCTTTTCTTCTATTGGTGTTTTTTCTTTTGCACTTTCAGCTTTTAGACTTTCTTTTTTTATAGGAGGGGAGATTTCATTAGCTCTTTTGAACACTTTCATCTTTTCAATTATTTCGAGCCTGTTCATATTGCGTGCGAATTGTCTCCCCTCTCTTGCACACTCTTCAAAGAATGAGTCAGACTCTCTAATCTTTTTTAAGATTACTTCGTCTGGAATATCAAGCTCTGGGTTTTCATCTTCTCCTTCATTTTCTTCTTTTTTGAAATTATTGCCCCCTTCGCTTTCATTTTCTTGTGGTATCCAATAAGGCTCAGTGTCTGGAAGTTCGGTTTGCGAATCATTATTAAAAACATTTTCCGCCTCTTCGTTATTCTTGACCCCTTCATTCCAAACACTACTGCAACCTCCTGAGGCTGCCTGTTTGCTTTTAGCCTTCTCATCTTGCTGCTCTTTTTTAGACTCCTCATAATCTTCTCCATTTTGATTCTGTTCCGTCTTATTTTCCACAATGAATAGTCCACCTTCCATAGTAAAATGTGCCTCTTCACCCTCTCGACAATTTTCATCTTGCCCTCCCTCCGTTATGGTATCTTTTTTTATAGGCGTGATCGCCTCTTTTTCTTCTATCAGTAGTTTTTGCCCCTTTTCTTTTTGTGTCGATTTATCATCAAGTGCTTCGTATAGTGGCTCGTATTTATAATGTATTTTTTTCATTTTCATTTTTATTTTATTAGGTGTTTGAAAAATTATTGCATCCATTTCTTTTATGATAGTTTTTGTCATTTTTTTTATGTAAAGTGGTGCGTCTTTGATGATGACATAATCACCGCACCTATAAACTTTTTTTAGCTTTCTCAAACTTAAAAAACATTCTTTTAAGTTTAGGTTAGGTTGGCATAAGTCAAACTGAATGCGTCTATCAGTGATTTTGTAAACGCCTGCAATGTTACTCAAGGCGTTTGAAACTAGGTATAAATACAAGACTTTTAAGCTCATCGTCATTTCTTCTTTTTGCATAAAAGGCTCGTCCCAAAGATTTAAATATTTGTTTCCAAGTTTATACATATTCTTCTCTCCTCTTGTTTATCTTTTATTTGCCTTAGCTGGCTGGCTCTTCTTATTTATTAGTATATTTCATCCTCATCATAAGCTTCGCCTGTGGGGGCTTCCATGTTATAGATATATTCTTCGCTTACGTCGTAACCCTCCTCTCTTGCCTCTTGCATAAGCTCTTCGTTTGTTGGAATATATTCATCTTGGTAGTTATTATGTTGCATGTATTCTTCTGGAAAGTTATCAAAAGCCTCATCATCACTTTTTGAGGCCATCTTTTGTGTTTGAGTCCTTTGTGTAGGTTGAGATGTTAAAGGGGGGCACCTCGTTTGCATACTTTGAGCTCCTTGAACTTGCGTTGCAGTGTTTTTAGGTTGCGTTACAAAAGTCTCTTTTTGATATGGACTTTGTTTAGGCGGAATTAAGAGGTTTTTAACTTCTGAATAGACCACACCTGTCGGTGTGGGTTTTCCAAAGCCTACTTTAACTCTACCTTTAGCTCCTACCCAATGATTTATATTAAAGTCGCCTCGCTGAATTCTAAAACAATCAAAAAACTTGGTTATTCTTTGGTTTGTAAACATGGCTTTCTCTTTAGTGCTTCTGTCATCAACCAAAAAATAGTTTATAAATCCACTGTTTTGTAGTTGTAATCTAATTTCGATCATTGGATTACCTGTCTTTGTTGTACTTTCTTTTGCTTTTATAATTTTGCTTTCATACTCTCCCGGTTTTATGTCGGTTGAATACCCTTCATCAATTTGATATCCATTGCCAAATCTTTGCATTTTTTCCTTTTCCTTATTTCTTTTTATTTATAAAAACAAGCCTATTAAAAAAACTTCAATAGGCTTTTTAACAATAGGTGATGAGGTGTTATAAGATTAAATCATCTTCCGTGCAGAATAAGACACCTTTTCCCTTTGCTTTTACAAAGCAAGGATTGCCCGTTTCGTCTTTTCTATCAGACATAATTGCAATAGTTCCTTTTTTGCCAATCCACGAGTCAATATTGAACTGTCCACGTTTTATACTGAATGTGTCAAAAAAGAGGGTTAGCTCTTCATTAGCAACCTTTATATCATGGCTTAGGCTTTTTTTTGTCTGTTCATCTTCAAAAACTTTTACTTTCTCTTCAAATAAGTAAAAGATTAAACCGAATTTGCTACATCTATTCTTGATGGCAACACTGACAGCAAGCTGTATAGGAATAGGTATCGCGGTTATTTTTATACCTTCATAACGAAAAACCTTCACGTCTATAATTTCACACTCAAGATATTTATCACTTTTTACACATCCATAATAAGAATCAGTTTTTTTATAAAGCCCTGTTAAATTAACAGATTTCCCGTTGAGAGTTGCAAGCTTTTTTCTTTCTTTAATGTTGACAATTTGATCTATGTTAATTTCTTTTATGCTAGGATTTTTTTTAAGCTGCAAACCTTCTTTTTCATTTTTTAGTGCTTCTGCAAAGAATGGAGAGCCAGTTGTAATTAAATTGGCTTTTAGATAGTGCATTAGTGCGTCTTTTTGGTTTCTTGAGAGTTTTAACTGAAGTGTTACGTCTTGATATTTAACTTCTTGATACCCTATCTCTGCTAAGCTCTCTTCGTTTCTTTTAAAAGCTTTGCCTAGTTGTAAAGCTGCTTTTAGGTAGCTTTCAATGTTATCAGTGAAAAAATTATTAAATAACATTTTATCCCCTAAAAAACCGATATCATTAATATTTTCTATATTTCTTAACTCTTCTTTTAATAATAGAAACGCTATTAAGGCATATTCAACTGAATGTTTTATATATATGTTTTTTATGAATATCAAAAAGTTATACAACATTTTTATAATAGTTTTCTTTATTTCTTGAATGTCGTCACTAGTTTTTAAGAGGACAGAAGAGCTAAAAAGTTCACAAAGTGAAAAGCTTAAGCTTTTTTCTGCTTCTTCTTTTGGTAAGAGTGAGGTTATGTAAGATTTTACACTAAAGAAAGGATTGCGAAGTTCGTCGTCATCGATTATAAGAGTATAGTAGGAAGAAAAATCCATATATTCGCCTTGTTTTAAGGCGACGACTGCGTTATCCATAACCTCATCCGTTATTTTTTGTATTGCTACTCTTTTGACAAAGCCATTTTTCATAATGATTAAGGCGTATAGATTTTCTTTTTTTAGGTCGATGTTTTGAAAATTCAAATATAAGGTGATGTAACGAATTGAAAAACGATTGCCTATTACAACGTAGTAAAGTGCGTCTTCGGTTTCGATGTCAATTTGACTAACAAAGTATAGGTTTTCTCTCTTGGTTTGCTTTTTTGCTAGGTGATAGTGAAATTGGTTCACTTTTTTAAACTTTGAAAACCAAGCTATTTCTCCGCTCGCCTCTTTTGAACTCTTTTCTATTTCAGAATAAAAAAACTTTTCTAGGCTTGCTATTGTTTCATCATGGTATGGAGCCCCTACGTTAATTTCGAGTTCTTTTAAGAATGTTTGAAGGTAGTTTTTTAGAGGCTCGTCCTCTGTTTCTCTTACATCTTTTGTGTATTTTAGTTGTTCTATTCTAGCTTTGCTTACCCCTTCTTTGAAATACCCATTTTCTGTTATTATTGTGTTGAATACAGAAGCAAATGGGGCTTTTATGTCTTTTTCAGCTATCAATTTTGCGTCTACATCCTTTTTACCTGTTAGTAAGAATGAATGCAGCTTTTGCATAAAATTCATTCGTTGAGTGCTGTTATGAGGACACGAACCTATTAAGTCGGGTATAATTTCATTTAATGAGGGCACTTTGTGTTTGCCTATTTTGTAGCTTTCGTTTTCCTCATCGTAAGATAGGACGCAACTTTCCCTATCAATTTCATCGTTGCAATAATAGTTTTTACTTTGCATTTTTCTACTCTCCTTTCCCTTTTTTAGGAATTATTTTTATTTGACAGTTATTAAAAGATGTTCTAACTGTCTTAGCTTTTCTTTTTCTTTTATTAGCTTCTCACATAGTGCCTTTAGTGTTTCTTTGGAATATTCTTCCTTTTCTCTCTCTTTCACATCTTCTTTTTTAGCAATGCTGAAAGCTCGTATTTCTAACATGTTAACCTCTCTTTTGAGGCTTTTTTGAATAAGTTCGTCTATTTTATTAAAAGAGAGTGAGCTTATATTCCATTTATAATTTATAAACTCTTCAGTTCTAAAGAGTTTTAGTTTTTTTGCCACTCTGTCGCCTTGACAATAGCATTTAAACTTTGCGTAGTATTCAATTTGGGATGTAAGTTCCAAGTTGTTATTAAAGTGATGGCTCTCTAATATTTCGTCTTTTAGCCTTCTTATTTCAATTTTAGTCTTTTCGATGTCTTTTTTTAGTTCGTCTACTGTTTTTAGTCTAACTGGGCAATTTTTCATTTTCATTATCTTTCGCTCCTTTTAGATAGCTCATTTTATACATGAGTTTTCACAGTTTATCCACAAGGCAGTTATGCTTTGTGAATTCGCTTGATAAGTTATGGTGCAAGCTAGCTTTATTAGCTATTTTTGCCTGTGAATTACTTCTCATATTTAGCTTTTCTCCACAACTTTTTCACAAGACTTTTTTTATTAGTTTTATTTATTAGTTTTGTAATCTTTATCATTTTTTGCTCTGATAATAATGCGTTTAATGTATTTAGGTTTTCCATGTTTATTCTCTCTTATTAAGATTTGTTTTATTTAATAAAATCTCATTTTTTTGCCGTCAAAAGTTCCTCTTAAGTTACTTCTTTCTCGTAAACTTCTTTCTTTTCGACTTTTTAAGATGTATTCATCCACCGCTTTATCTAAGTCTTTTCGACATTGTTTCTCTTCTGCACTTAATTTAGGGTCTTCTTTTTCGTTAAACTCCCCATTTTTTCTATATATGCCTAGATATTTAAATTTAGCTTTTGTTAGTAATATGCGAGCAGTTGCTGTGTATTTGGGCTTTCCTATGTATACATCCAGTTGCCCCCCACTTCTCCATCCACAGAAGCCGATATATTTAGCCCCTTCGATGTTTAAGTCGTTTTCTAAAGCCCATTTTTTAGCTCTTTCTTCTTCTTTTTTGCTTAAAGCTCTCTTCTTTTTCATTTTGTCATCCATCCTTTTTTTTGATTGTTTATTGTATACGCCCTTGTGGACTTAGTTCGTAGTAGCCTCTGATTATGTTGTCTATTTTTTTTAGGTCGTTTTCGATTAAGGGGCTTTCAAACATTCCTATAGGACTTTTGACTCTGTCGTAGCCGGAGGTTTGTGTTGCAAAGAAAAAGTTTGTGCCTCCTGTTCCATTTTCTTGTACGACGGTTTTTAAAACTATTGTGAATAGTCCTTCGAGTGTTAGTTTTTCGTCTAGGAGTCGTCCAAGTGTTTTTGCTTTTTCTTGTCCTTCTTCGCTTCTTTCTTTGTGCATGAAGAAGTAGATTGTTTTGTCTTTTTCTAGGGCACTTGAATATTTTATTAGGCTATAGAAGTTTTTTCCAAGCCTTGTAAACTTTTCAAAACCTTTTTCTTCTATGCTTCCAAAGAATTCGAATGCCATAAGGTATTGGGCATCGTCTATTATTAGGCTTTTGTTTTTAGCTTTTGAGAGTTTTAGTTTTAGATCTTCGTAACCTTTTACTTCTATTAGGGGGATTTTGTTTTCGCCTGTGTTTTTGAATGGTAAGGGTTTTTTTGCTATGTTAAATATTGTGGCTTCTTTGCCTGTGAAATGTCTCAGACTCGCTGTTTTTCCAGAGCCCGAATCGCCGATGATTAGAGTGATTATTGCCATTTTCTCACCTCTCCTATTTTGTTTTGTGTTCGTTTGTTGTGAGTTGTTTGGCTTTTTTTGTATGCTTAAGGCTATTACCTCTTCGGTATCCTTTGCTCTAGTCTATTCTCGCTTTCGATCTCAAGCCTTATGTATAGACAGAACATGGCTTATTGTTTTTATCAAATAAAAATTATGGTGATTAATATTCAATCTTTCCAGCAATGCCAAAAGTTAAATTTAAAAGAATTGAAGCACGTCTTGTTGAAGCTATAGACGCATCAGCAAACATTTTTATCTGCCCATTCTCACCAATTTGTGTTTTTTGTGTGTGTCTAAAACTAAGTCTATAATCTATTACATTAGAATATGTTTGCCTAAAAATAGAAACTGTTAATTTTTCTTCTCTTTCATCAATTAAATCAAATTTTGTAAAAAGAGAAAATAGCATATTTATAAGAGATTTATGCCCCTTAAAACAATACAAAAAAGAAATATCTTCTTTCCATGCTTTTGCAATAAATTTCTTCTCTATTTTTTCTACTTCAATATCAAATTTATTTTCAAACCCAATTTTATTATCACCATATTGGTAAAAATACAATTTATGAATACTATTAAAATAAAAATTAAAATAATCTCTTGAAAAAATAAAATGAAAATCATAATCTCTAATAAGCTCATCTTGGGTAATATTTTTAAATATTCCTGTAGAATATTTAGGCATAAAAATGTCAAAAGTTGCATAGCGAATATTAAATCTCAGCTTATAATAATCATGTGCATTTATGTTAGAGCTATTTGAACTAATAATTCTGGTTAATGACATGTTAAATTCATGTGGAGAATATAAATCTCTCAATGTATTTGAAATTAAACGTGAAACATCAAGTCCATAAGTATTAGAAAAAATGTAATTATCCTTTATATTTTGTATTCTATATAAAATTTTTTGATCAAAAATATCATATATCATAGGTGTTGCAAAAAACCAATATTGATCCTTTAGACTAGCAAACAAAGAATTAAAATCATCTCTATAATTCAAACTTTTCCTAAAACTTATTTGCTTAGAAGCCAAGCGTTCCCAAAATGGTGTAATAAACACTTCATTAAATGCAAGAGGTAATCTAAAAGAATAAGTTATGTTTTCATTCTTTTTCGAAGCTAAATTATTAATAGCATAAAGTTTCGAATCGAAATTAATCCCAAGTATATTAAAACCACTATTATAACTCATTTCTTTTGGATAGCTCCAATTAAATATAAACGACAAAGATTCATTTCTTAATAAAGGATTCTCAGCTCCAATAGAATAAGAATCTAGCAAACTATCTTTCCAAGCAACTGCATAGTTATTATATAAATTATAATTCTTGTAGTATTTTTGATATAAGTTAATTTTAAGTTCCATGAAAAAATTACCAACATTTGTTTCTGGTATCATATGGCTAATAAAAGAAGTAACTTGTTGGTATACAAAACGTTTGTCATAATTAACAAAAGTCAAGTGATCAAAATTAATATATTTTTCAAATTTTATTTTATTTGTTCTTGATAAAATAGATTCATTTATGTTTATAAAGAAGTCTTCATCCATATAAAAAAAATATATAGGTATTTTAACAACATGACCTGCACTTTCGATAAAATTTTTATTATCTATATTATCTTGTAAAGATATTTTTCCATCGAGGATAATTTTCCATATATCCAATCCTACTTTAATATTTGAATGTAAAGAGACTTTATCAGATTTATTCACATCAAAATCAAAAGCTACTCTTGGATTATCAAATATAGAAAAACTTTTTTTATCTTCATAATTAAAATAAAAATGATTTTTAGAAATATATCGATTTTTATCAGCTCTGTTTGAATTTACTTCAAAACCAAAATGACTTCCTGCCTTTATCGCTTGATATTTAATATCAAAGCCTGCACTTATATTGTATTTATCATTAATTTCAGTCTTACTTTTTTTCACACTTAAATTTGACATTGTCGCTAAAAACAAAGTTAGCCATTCAAAAGGACGATATTGCCCTGCAATTCCTAAACTAACTATTCCATCATTAGAATATTTTTTGTTTTCAGACCACCTAATTTCAATTTTATCTGATGGTGATAATCCTCTAATATGAACAATATTAGTATACTCATCATATATAAAATCTAATATTGGAATTCCATTTTTAATGACTTCAATATCATTTGCATCTTTAGGTAAAACGAAATCAGAAATAGGAATGTACACATAGCTCAAAAATTCATAGCTATTTTTATCATCATTTGTGTTTGTAGGAATGTATATATGTTCATTATCTAGTAAAAATGGAAACCTTGTTATTGCTTCTTTATAGTCAATATCTATATAAGTTGGGTGAACTTGCCCCAAAGCAGAACCTATAACATTATCAAAATACGAATTAACATAATTGAGTTTAACATCAAAGTTATTAGTCCTATTACCTGTAATCTTTTCTATAACATAAACTTCATGGTCATATTCAACAGCATCAAAGGCATATATAGAAGCTATTTCGAAACATGAAAAAGTATTATATTTCTTTAATGATAAAAAGCTAGCCCCATATATATCAATATAAACATCATTATCAATTAAATCTTGAATAGGAGTTCCAAAAAAATAATGTTTAGTTTCTGTTATAATACTAGCCACTTCAGTTCTTGAAAAAAGATTTATTGCTACACCATAATTATAAGATTTATTCAAAATCAAAATATTTTTTCTACTATCAAGCACATAATCATTTTTAGCTAATAATCTCCATTGCCCATATTGACTATCTTTAACATAGACATTAAAAGGTTTTCCATAGAGATTATTATAAGGAATATAAAAATATTGAGCCTTTTTCCAAGAAGCAATGCTAGTTTTATTTTCTAAAACTTCATTTTTACCATAAAATATTCTTTTATTCTTTTGACGACTATCATATCTAAGAATAGAATCGAATTGCCACTTTTCTCCTTCAAATTGTGCTGACATGCCTGGTGATAATCTAGAAACTCCACTATTTATAAATGGATATAGATTTGGAAAGTTAATTCCTTTGTTTCCCAATCTAATATGTTTTTTTATATCATTTTCAATATCAATATAGCCAATATAAATACTTGAATCAGAAATTCTATCCTTATAATTTATCCCAAAATACCAACGTCTTTTCATCAATAACAACAATGATAAATTAGCTTCTTGCACTAAAACAGGACTCTGAATAATAGCTTGCGTGTAATCTTTAAAAAACTCCAAACCAATTGTCCACTTAAACTCAGCATCTCCAAAACCGTGCATAAAAAGAAAAACATCATTTTCAAGTTTTTTTACTGGAAATCCATCTGCATTTTTTTCTTCAATAACTTCCATTGTTTTAAGCAATACTTCATCTTGATATAAATTTTCATCTGGAGTTTCTATATCCTCATCATTTTTTTGAATCTCTTGTACTTCAGAATCATCAGATGATAAAACATTCTCTGAAATAATTTCCTCAGTATTTGTCTCTTTTATAGTTTCAATATTCTCTGCAAAACTTAAAGAAAGAGCAAAAATAAATACAATTAAAGAAAATATTTTTCTATTAGCCATGCTGTTTCAATAATCTAGCAGATATTATATTTTTATCGTTAGTTTTAAGTTTGACTACTGTATGTTCCATACAATGCAATTTTGAGTCTTTATCTAATACAAACAAATCATTTTGAATATTTTCACTTTCTATATTGTTAACACCTATTCCTAATAATCTAAGTTTCTCCCCATTATATGTTTTTAGAAATAGTTTTTTTATGCGCTGATACAAATCTTTAATAGAGAGTATCTTAGAATCAGTTTCTGAAGCTATTCTTTTAGAATGATTAGCATAACATATTTTTATGAATATAGTTTTTGCAATAAGATTTTTTTTAATTAGACTATTCATTATCTCTGTAGCTTGACTAAAAAGTAAATTATCAAACACATTCAAATCATTCTCATCAAAATCAAAAGTGTGTTCACTACTAATAGATTTTATTTTTTCTCGCTTTTTAAAAGCACCATCTGCTTTACCTCGCACTGCATCATATAAAAATTTTGCAAGAGAAGGAGTAAAGATAATTTCTAAATTATTTATTGACAATACATCCTCTACAGAAAAAATATTTAAGTTGTTCAATTTAGCTAGCATACTTTTACCAATTCCCCATACCTTATTTAATGGAACACTTCTCATAAAATCAACTTCATTCCCATCAGGAACTATTAAAAGCCCATCTGGCTTAGAAGTGCTAGATGCCATTTTTGCAATATATTTATTTCCACCCCCTCCTATTGAAACAGTGATTCCCGTTTTTGAATACACAGCATTTTTAATCATATTGGCTTGCATTAAAGGATTCCCTAGGAGGCGTTCCATTCCAGTCATATCTAAAAAAGCTTCATCAATTGAAATCTGATGAAAATCTGGTGTGTAGCTTTTAAGAATTTGCATTACTTCATTTGATTTTTCTTTATATCTGATCATACGACAGTTTACGAAAACACCATCTGGACATTTCTTTTTTGCTTCATACATTGGCATTCCAGCCTTAACCCCAAATGCTCTCGCTTGATATGAACAAGTAGAAACAACACCACGCCTATTCAAACCACCAACTATCACAGGTTTATTCTTATATTCAGGATTATCTAAGACTTCAACTGTAGCATAAAACGCATCTATATCTACATGAAAAAAAAGAGACTTATTCATAGAATCAAAAAACTCAGGTTTATATTATAATTATGAAAATAAAAGATGACAAGAAAGTAAATTTTATAAGAACTATTTTATGATTTTTCCCGTATTAAACCAAGTTTCAATTCGCCTATAAGAATTATTAATCCTTATAACAGTATCAGACGTTGCATCATCAGAAACATCAGGGTGTAACCTTTTTAGCAATACCTTCCAAGCATGTTTGCAATCTTCCAGAGGAACACCTGGCAAAACATTGAGAATTGCAAAATCTTCAATCAACTCATTTGGCACAGGGACTCGTCTAGGAATTTCTTTTTTGATATAAGCTTCACTTTTCTCTTTACTAATTGTTCTTCGAGTACTCTTTCTCTTATCCGCCATATCAAAAGGGTCTCTATCATTTGAAAATGAATCGCTTAATATTCTACCTATTGTCTCGTAAAAATCATCACTCACTAAAAACACCTAATTAAAAACTTTACCTAAATATCTAT